>CAZBEY010000004.1:0-57321 GCA_964491015.1 uncultured bacterium
CGGAAACTTTTGACCCATATTGGCCATATAGATTGCCTTTTTATTCTGCCTATTGACGTATTCATGCAGTAATCGGGAGAATTAGGCAGTAATTCTCCATGTATTGCATAAAAATTATAGATAGTTAGATTAATATCATATTCAAAGGTGAGATTATGGAATCACCTGACCAACCTCAACCAAAATTAATCCCGACCAAAATTTGAAACTCATGGATCAGGTGGAACACATTGATTCTATAGATTCAACCTTACTTACCAGACAGTCGCTGTAGACTTCGAATAATTCCCAAAACGCCTGCAATAACAAAAAATGCTGCTGCAAGTTTTAGATTACTACTTTCTAATTCTGCGCCGGCAAAATATAATGCAATAGCTGATATTGTGTAAAAAACAAACCGGCTTATTCTTAATGCACTGAATTCATTAAAATCTCTATTCATAAACTGTCCTCTTTTTATTTAATTATTGTGTGTGAAATTTATAACGATTAAAAAGTTATTCATTAATTTTTATTAAAAAATCCAAACATTTCCATCTCCCAAGCTCCATTTTCCATTTCCTCTCATCCATCAAGAACAGACCTAATCACCTCCCATCGATGTCCTCTTCTTTGTAAATAAGCCAAAACCCTGTTCCGGTTCTTTTGGGATAATGCTTCTCCCGGACTGATATGACGTTTTGTCATTAATCGTTCTACAAGTTCTTTTTCAGAAGTTTCATTGTAAGCATTTTGAATTAATTTTTCGACCATTTCGTTGTCCAGCCTGTGGGGAATCAGTTCACGACGCAGTGCAATTGGCCCCAATAATCTGGAATGGATTTTATCGTTAATAAACGCCTGGGCAAATAATTCATCATTTATGAATTTCTTCTCTTCCAATTGTTGTATCACTTTGTCAATTGTTCCGAGCTCATACCCTTTTTCAGCCAATCGTTTTCGCAATTCCGCTTTACTGCGCATGCGATAGTTCATCAGGGAAATGGCAGCATGAAATGCTTGATGATCTAATTCCTTCTTTTCCAATTCAATGAAAAATTGATCATCTATTTCCGATCCAACATCTAAATTGGTAGAAACAAAAACGTCTTCGGAAATTCCAAAGACGCTTTGATCGTCAAATATTAATAATCGTTTGGTTCGACTATGACCACTTTTTTTTATGGCTATGATTTTACGTTTCAGCTTCTTCCTCACTGTTTTCCAAACCAACAAATGATTTTACATCAGAAACAACTTTATCCAGGACATCTTGATTATCTTTAAGAAATGATTTTGCATTTTCTCTACCTTGCCCAATTTTCGTATCGTCATAGGAATACCACGCTCCGGTTTTTTGAATAATATCACCTTCAACAGCCAAATCAACAATATCACCAATATAGGATATCCCTTCTCCGTACATAATATCAAATTCGGTTTGTTTAAAAGGCGGCGCCACTTTATTCTTCACCACTTTTACTCGAACCCTGGATCCGATGGAATTCGTACCATCTTTTATAGTCGTTACACGTCGAATCTCTAATCGCATGGATGAATAAAATTTCAATGCCCGTCCACCGGTGGTCGTCTCCGGATTGCCAAACATGACTCCGATTTTTTCTCTGATTTGATTAATAAAAATGACCGTTGTTTGTGTCTTTTTTACCGTACCGGTTAATTTCCTCAACGCCTGGGACATAAGCCTTGCATGGAGACCCATAAATGAGTCGCCCATTTCACCGTCTAATTCAGATTTTGGTACCAGAGCGGCAACAGAATCGATCACAATGACGTCTAAAGAATTACTGCGAATCAACGTATCCACAATCGAAAGCGCCTGCTCACCAAAAGACGGTTGTGATACGATTAATTCAGATGTATTTACTCCCAGTCTTTTCATGTATTCAGTGTCCAGAGCATGTTCCATATCGATAAATGCCGCAATACCGCCGGCTTTCTGTGCTTCTGCCACGATGTGTAATGCGAGAGTGGTTTTTCCTGAGGATTCTGGACCAAATATTTCAATCACACGTCCCTTTGGAATCCCTCCTATTCCCAGGGCGATATCCAGGGATAGACACCCGGTCGAAATAACATTATCCCTCAATTTCATGTTTTCACTTTCCAGCTGAATAAATAATTCTTCACCCCGATATTGTTTTTCTAGTTGTGCTTTGGCTAATTCCAGCGCTTTGGATTTTTTGTCATCCATTAATTCTATACTCCATTGTTGAAAATTATCTTAAAAAATGAGTCCCTAAAATAGTATAAACTGAACCTTTATGAAAGAGTTCACTACTCATCAGATGAATTTTATTCGACATAAATTTAATTGGGTCATAATCATATTTCAAAAATTCGGAAATATCAGGTGTAACCTTTTGCGGATATTTTATCCTGGCCAAAGTGAGATGAGGAATAAAGTCTTTCTCTACTTTTGGATAACCCAAAGGATCCAACGCCTCGTTTATTTTGGTGACCAATTCCTGCAGTGGACTTAAATCGCCATCAATTCCCAGCCATAAGATACGAGGTCTTTCTTTCTTTGGAAAACAACCGGTTCCTGTGATCTGAAATTCCATTATACATGTATTTTCTATTATGGGTTGAATCACCGAGGTAATCTGTGAAATTTCATCTTCAGGTGTATCACCGATGAATTTTAAGGTCAGATGTATATTACCCTTTTTTATCCAGCTGATTCGTACTTTTTTTTCTATGATGGTTGACTTCAGTTTATCCTGAAGGGCGGTGATTTCATCCGGGACCGGGATTGATAGAAATGTGCGTAACAATCGTTTACTCATCAATTGAATGAATAATTTTTCATTTTCTTCATCATTATTTACCACTTAATCTGTACGGTAGTCATTCCCCGCCTGCCGTAATGCAATCAAGAATGTCTGTGCCATAATTTTAAAAAACAATATCATCCCTTTTGGTGTTGTGTTAAGATTATTAGAGTGCTTTGCAACATTTCTTTATCATTATTTATTACAGAGACATTAAATACAACCTGACCATATTTAAGGCTGCCTGAGTGCTTGCTCTTTTATTGAGAGTTCTGTCATTAATAAAACGTAATTCCTTTACTACAGTATTTTTATTGTTTGCCAGTGCGATATACACCAATCCAACCGGTTTTTCTTTTGAACCACCACCGGGACCGGCGATACCTGTCACGGACAAACCCAGATCGGCATTCAGCGCTCTTCGAACATTTTCAGCCATTTGTTTAGCGGTCTGGGGGCTGACAGCTCCGACTGTTTCCAATATTTCACGATCCACTTGCAAGATACTTTCTTTTACTTCATTACTGTAAGAAACAATGCCGCCAAGATAATAGGATGAACTTCCGGACACATTGGTAATCCGATGACCAATTAATCCACCGGTACAGGACTCAGCTGTTGCGACGGTCAGGTTGTATTTCTTCAACAATTTCCCAACGGATTCTTCTAATCGTTCACTATCAAATCCATAAATATACTTACCAATAACAGATTGAATATTATCCACTAAATCTTCAACGCCGCTTCTCCGAACTCCGCTAATTCGAATATCCACACCTGTAAATTGGGGTAAAAATGCAATGGCAATTTCATCAGACTGCTCCTGAACAATTCCTTTTAACTTTTCGGCCAGCGCAGATTCCATCATACCGGTTGTGCGGATTGTACGGACAAATAGCGTTCTGTCGCTTTTCTGGCGTATGAAAGGCAGGACAGTAGATTCCATCATTCCTTTCATCTCTCTTGGGACACCCGGTAACGCAAAATAATGTTTATTATTTATCGTAAAATGAAGTCCCCTCGCAGATCCAATTGGATTATCTACTACTTCTCCTTTTTGAGGTCTCATTGCTTGATTTCTATTTAAATCCGGTATTTTAATATTTCGTAGGGATAACCGATGTTTCAGTCCATCCCAATAGTCCTGATCAAAAACGGGCGTATCACCGGCAAATTCATAAAGCGTGTGGGCTGTAATATCATCATGGGTGGGTCCCAAACCGCCGGTAATGATAATCATTTTACACTCAGACGGAACGGTAGTTAGGGATTGTAAAATATCTTCTTTCTCGTCACCGATAGTCTGATGCCAGGTTAAACTGCCGCCTGCTTTGAGAATTTTCTGCCCAATCCAAGAGGCATTGGTGTCAACAGTAAACCCGCCCAATAATTCATTGCCAATAGTTATGAGAGCAATTTTCATAAATAAAGCCGATATCCATTTAATATTGTGCAGGTGATGATTCCAGCTGCAACATCATCCAGCATGACGCCCCAGCCACCGGGTAATCGTTCTAATTGCTTGATGGGTGGTGGTTTAAAAATGTCTAAAATGCGGAATAGAAGAAACGCAGCAATGCCATAAACCAATGTGTGCGGGACTGCTATTAATGCAATCCATTGTCCTGCAAGTTCGTCAATGATCACTTCAGACGGATCACCGTTCCCCGTAGATTCAATAACAGAAGCGGATGTTATGACTCCGACGAAAAATACGACAAGAGAAATAATCATCAGTAAGAGGGGTGATAAGTCAACTAAGAAGAAATACCAAACCAATAGAGCAAAAATACTCCCCCATGTTCCCGGAGCTAACGGCAAATATCCTATTCTAAAACAGGTTGCTATCCAGCTGGAAATGGTATTCATTTAGTGTTAATTAAGAAAGAAACTGCCGTATTGCAGAACGGTTTTCATAAATATATGAAACACCGGTGAATACGGTAAACAAGGTTACTATTAGGGTAAAATTATAAATAAGGTCGTATTCTTTTGTTATCATTATTATATCGGAAAACCAGCTATATCGCAACTTGCTAATCCCCATATAAAGCAAAATAGTAATGATAATGATAATTTGAAATGACGTTTTTGTTTTAGCAATTTTGCTGGTTACCATGTTGAAACCTTTGTTGCTCATCACCATTCGTAAACCGGTAACAAACATATCCCTAAAGATAATCAGCGCAACCATCCAATAAGGTATAACTTCAAGTACAGCAAAAGAAATCAATGCGGAAGATACCAGTATCTTATCTGCCAAAGGATCGAGAAACTGCCCATGTTTTGTAACTTGATTATGTTTTCTGGCGTAGTATCCATCAAAAGCATCTGTAATGGACGCAATGATAAATACCACTAAAGCCCAGAGTTTTGCATAGGGATGTTCATAAAAAAGGAAAATTATGAAAAATGGCGTTAATGCGATTCGTATGAGTGTCAATGAATTTGGGAGATTTAATTTCATAGCGCTACTCGACCTTCTATGGCGCGAATCAATGTTGCTTCATCAATATATTCCAAGGCACCCCCAACGGGAAGGCCTCGAGCTAAACGCGTGGATTTTATTCCTTTTTCTTTCAATAATTTACCAATATAGAGAGCCGTGGCTTCCCCTTCCACACTGGCATTGGTGGCTAATATTACTTCCATATCCTCGTTGGCACGATCAATCAGTCTATTGATATTCAAATCATCAGGACCAATACCGTCAAGGGGGGATAACACGCCCCCAAGAACATGATATTTTCCACGGTAACTATTGGTTTTTTCAAATGCATAAATATCACTGGCTTCTTCAATGATGCACAATAAATCATCCCGGCGTTTTGAATCGGAACAAATGCTGCAGGGGTCATCTTCGGTAATACCACCGCAAATTGAACAGGATAAAATATTCGTTTTTACATCCATTACTGCCTGAGCTAATTGAACCGCTTCTTCATTATTGGATTTCAAAACATGAAAGGCCATTCTCTGTGCCGTTTTTTTTCCAATTCCCGGGAATCGAGAAAATGCATTAATTAATTTTTCTACAGATGTCGGTATAAATCCCATTTTACATTCCGGGTAAATTAAGTCCGCCTAACATTTTTCCCGTAACTGCATCCATTCGTGACGCTGCTTCATCCTGGGCTTTTTTCATGACTTTTTTCATTGTCGTCAAAATAATATCTTCTAAAACATCTTTTTCTTCCGTCATTGCTTCATTAGAGAGTTTTACATCCATTATTTCCAATTTGCCATTTAATTTAATGGTTACCATTCCAGCCGTAGATTCTTCAATGATCACGTCTTTTAAAGTTTCCTGAACGTTGGCCATTTTGGACTGCATTGCCTGGGCTTGCTTCAGCATTTTTCCCATATTTCCCTTATTGAACATCCTGTTTCCTTATCTTATTATTTCGCCATCAAAAAGTTCAATAACTCTGGTGACAACAGGATCACCCTTTATTGAGACTCTTGGTGCGTTTGGTAATTCATGTTTGATATCTTCAACGGTATCCTTGTTTAATAAGAATGTAATTCTCACAGGATGTTTAAAAATATCTTCAAATGTTTTTTCAATTAATAATCTGTTTCTCTCTAATCGGTCAAAACTGAATTTTGGCTGATCATATACTGCTACGTCTAATTTTCTATTGTTTAAGTCAATTGGTAAAGATTGTTCTAAAACCATTGCAACTGATGTTTTAACCTTTCCGATTTTTTCAACTAATTGAATCCAATTGGACTTGATTTCTTCAAGGTTTAAAGAACTATTTGAATTTTCTGTGACAGATTTTTGTTGATTAGTAACAGATTCTGAATATTTTTTGATTCCACTTTCTGCACCAATGTCTCCTTTGGAATCTTTTACCTCATTCTGTTCACTAACCTGTTTTGTCGTTTTTGACGGAGAATCAGTAATATCCATTTTAAGTGAATTTTTTTCAGGAATCGGATATGAAAATTGTTGAACATCTTTATGAGCGGGTTCAGATGACAATAGTTGCTCAATAGATACAGATTTATCCATTTCCAACAGTTTGAGCAAATTCATTTCAAACATAATTTGAGGTTGAGATGCCCTTCGGATTTCCGGTCCTATTTTGCTAAAAACGTGTGAAATCCGTAATAAATCACGTCGCTCCCATTCTTGGGCATTCTTTTGATATCGTTCTTGTAGTTCTGAGTTCATTTCCAAAGTGGATGCAGCACCTTTTACCGTGCATATTATTAGATTGCGTAAATGCTGATTAAATCCGTTCACAACATCTTCCAGCGGTGTACCCAAAGATCGAATATCGTTTAACACAGATACCATTTGTTCACCATTTTTTTTGTGAATTGCATCTGTGAGATTAAAAAACAAATCGTAAGGAATTAAACCAAGCACTTTTGATATTTCATTGAATACAATCTTTTTTCCAGCAAAAGAAATAACTTGATCCAGCAAACTTAATGAATCTCTGACACTACCATCTGCTTTCCGGCTGATAGCTGATACAGATTCCTCATCATATTCAATATGTTCAGATTCTAATATAGTTTTTATTCTATCAGCAATGATGTTTGAACCAATGCGGTTAAAATCAAATCGTTGACAACGTGATATGATTGTTGCCGGCATTTTATGAACATCCGTTGTACATAAAATAAACTTACCGTGTTTGGGAGGTTCTTCTAGTGTACGAAGTAGCGCGTTAAATGCCTGATTTGTCAACATATGAACTTCATCGATAATATATATTTTATAATGGGCATTCATCGGTGGAAATTTTATATTTTCCCTCAAATTACGGATTTCGTCAATTCCACGGTTCGAGGCGCCGTCAATCTCCAAAACATCCATATTGCGGCTTTCAGTAATCTCTAAGCAATTCGTACAGGCATTACATGGTTCATTATCAATTGGATTTTGACAATTCATACGTTTTGCCATTAATCTGGCCATGGTTGTCTTCCCAACACCCCGAGGACCCGTAAATATGTAACCTTGAGCCAAACGATCTTTTTTGAACGCATTTTGTAATGTCTGGCTTACGTGATCTTGTCCCACAACATCTTCAAATGTTTGCGGACGCCATTTTAATGATAATACTTGATATGTCATTATTATTTATTCAATTGGTCGTGCACCATAGCTTGACAAACCTGTTCATTCCATCAAACCAGTAGTTAACTCCATTTCAGTGATTCACCGGCACATGAAAGAGACACTTACCGCTGCTCCCTTCCGGGCCTGACGGGATTTAATGTACATCCATTGCGATGGGTTAAAACTTCAACATCACTTGCTCGAAATCTGAAATTCAGCGTAAGCCGCACTATGGTTATTAATCCTGCTATAGCGGGTTGCAGGTTACAGGGCACCGCTACCTCCCCATCTAGCACGACCGTTTTTTCATAAAGTTTCTTTCATATTTGTTTTATGACGGATATGTGGAGCCGAGGAGAATCGAACTCCTGACCTCAGCATTGCGAACGCTGCGCTCTCCCAACTGAGCTACGGCCCCATATTTTTATCAAGCCAGAAGTTGCCTGTCCCGACTTATTGGGAAGCTACGGCCCCATTTTTCATGCGTTAAATTTAAGTGTGTATTATGACGTCAGGCAATCTGACAATGGATTATAATCAGTGTGAAAATGTTCTGATTATTCTTTTTTTATTTTTTCCGCTTGAAGAATCCTTTCTTGTTGGATTCTTCTTTTTTTGATTCTTTCAGTTTGGCAACTTTTGGTTTTACCCCTTTATCAGCAGTTTTTTTATTTTCTAGCTTTTTTTCCCACAAGCTCAATTCTTCCGATTGTTCTTCCGTTGGAGCCGATTTGTGACTTTGAGGTTTTTCATCATTTCGATGTTCCCACATTTCTTTTAGTTTGCTTCGTTGTTCCTCAGTATTGGTTTTTATACTTTCCATGATAGAAGCCACTTCATCATGGAAATCATTAACAGTTTTATCCAGACGGTCCGCCAATTCCACCTGTAATGGTTCCCCATGACCAGGGTCTACATTCTTTAATAGACCATCAATCTGTTCTTTCAGCAAAAGTTCTTCGGGTGATAATACTTCCTGTTTTATGTCTTGTACCATAAAAGCCTCCTTTTCAGTTTCTTAATCTATTCATTTCTTCTGGTGTTAGTGCAAAAAAAGTTTTTGGTGACGTTAAAATATTGAATGTTTGAAAAACTTCCATTCCTGCCAATGTTCCGCCCACAGTACCTAAAAAACGATTATACCAAATGCTGTCCAAATCCGGACGCGTTTGTATGTTCCACCCTTCTGCCAAAGTTAGTCCTGCTAATGCTGAAAAAGCAAATAAAGGATATTTCCAATCTGTTCTCATTTTCAATGATTTTCTATATTTTATTGACTCCATATCCCAAACAGGAATCTTTTCCAATGAAATGGCAGTTTGTATGAATAATTCCCGATCTTTATAATGAAGGAATGTTCCTTTTATTGTCCGGCCGCTGCGGTGTTTAATCACGACGAATTGATTCTCAACTACGTTTTCCAAAATAGCATTTGTTTCTAAATAGGTAAGATTCTCTCTCATAGCCCTTCTGTCTTCATCAGTAATAAATGGCTGCACATCCACTTTTTCCTTCAAACGTAGGAATTCCATTATGGAATATTTACGTTTGGATACTTTTCGTTGAGAATATTCTACAAAAGTAATCTTGGCGATGACCGAACGTAAGGAAACTTCATAGAATTGTGCACTTTCGAATCCATCAATATCATAAAGTTGATAAAATAAATTTTCCTCAGCATCGAGAACTGTTCCAACTTTCTGACTTAACGGTATTATTTCACCCTTTTGAGCCAACAATACGGCAGAGAGAGAAAATAGTAATAAATATTTAATTTGATTCGATAAGATCAATAATCTCACCATCATCCGGAAAACGATTTAGATTCTTTTTGGAAAAAATTAATTCACCATTATTCATGATCTCAAACACTCCACCACTAGATGGAATGAGTGTCAAGGTAGAAATCCGGGTACCATATTTTCCCAAAAGTTCGTCAGCCAAACTGGCTGCCCTTGGTAAATAGTTTCAGACGTTACAATATTCGATGCTAATTTTCATTACTACTCCGTGAATTGTGTGAACCAGAAAATGGAAATCATCACTAAACTCCCTGCTAAACCAAATAAAATATATGCCGCATACTTAAATGTCCGAGCGCTGGCATCATATCGATACACTGTTTTTTCGCCATGATCCACTGTTATTTTTCCCATTAAAAGTCAAAAGATGTTTCAATGGTTGTTTGTTTAATAGGCTCAAGGTTACCGGTTCCATTATCACGGTAAAATTGACGAAAATCCCAAATAAGACTTACCCCTTTGCTGATTTCGTATCCCAGACGGTATCCCAGTACTGTATTGACGGACGGATTTCCAAAATCAAAAGGGTTACTATCATTGTTTCGTTGATAATATGCAGTTGCAACACTCAGTTTGGGAATATTATCCGGATTCACATTTATGGATGCGACAAAACTCTTCACGGTATCACTGGCTGAAGTCATATTTGCATAAGACCCGATTAAACTGGCGAATCCAAATACATTTGCGCTAATGGACCCAAAATAACCGCTTAAATCCTCACTCATAGTTGAATCAGCGAATAAAAGCATATCTTTCGTAAAAATATACGCCTCATCATTGAAGTAAATGGGGACCACTCGAGTAATATCGTAAGACTGATCAAAGAATTGTGGGACGTAATAACCGCTTTTTAATCGATATTCAATGTTGATATTCAGAAAATTGAATAAACCCATTCTGACACCTGGTATTGAAAACCCATTTCCGGTCTTTGCATCCCGATAAAATTCCGATCCTTTCTTTCCGGCCTCAGGAATATTCAAAAAGTTGAATTCGGAATATAGGAGTATTGAAATCATTTTATTGCTTAATATTGGATAACCAATGTCAAATGCAAATGCTGTGACGGAAGCTCTATTATTTTTGATACTAAAGGGCGTCCCCTTCAATGATGATAAATCATTGTCTATTAGATCATAAACATTATCGCCATCTGCGTCGATATCCCATGTAGTTGAATCGACACCGCTATGGGGATCCGGGATGCCGTCTCCATCAGTATCATTCCATAATTTTTTATCATCCGGGAAATCATCAAAAATGTCCGGATATGAATCATCATCACTATCTTTCATTCCACTAAACTGATTCAAATCCATCACCAAGTTGGCGCCGATCGTCAAAGGAAACGCTTTTGAAACTTTGTAGGTTCCTCTTAAACCAAGCAATGTTCCTCCTCTGGCGAAATCTTTCACATTTGACATGAAAATTTCAGTACCAATATTTCCAAAATTCATCCCTGTATTTACGCCTAATTGCCTAACGGTTGGAAATTCCATCATATTTGAATACCCCATTAAAAGACCGCCATATCCCAATGTCACATTGTCCAGGGACCCTAATTTAATCCAGAATGGATCTTGTTTTTCGCCCCAGCGGACATAAAGGACTTTATCGATGAGTACCGATGGATCATTTTTAACATCCCACTCATTCGGGCGAATATTTCCTTCATTATCGATATATATCACCAGATCCAGCCCCACGCCCAGCTTTCCAAATCTGAATTCAGGCCGAAGTGCAATTTGATTATAAAGAGCCCCGTCAATTGTTACTGAACCTACACCAAGTCCCATCCCAAATGGACTGCCTGATTCCGGTGCCGCAGGAGGCTCCTCCGATCCGGGAACTTCCGGTTGCGGTCCCGGTTGAGGCTCCTTTATCTGTTGTTGTGGTTCCTCAGTTTTTGGCTCTTCTGGTTCTACTGGTTCTTCTTCCACTGATTCAGGTTCTTCTTCAGCCTCCGGTTCTTCCTCTTGTAATTCTTGTAAATCTGCATCCGGCTCCGTCGGATAATCTTTCGGACTAAAAGGTTGTTGAGTCAATGTTCCCAACGCATTGGAGATAGCTTGTTGCCCCGGCTGAACATTCACCGTTTGTCCACTGACTGAGTTGTATACATCAAAATTACCTTCCTGACAGAAAAATTGATCCATTCCACTTGGGTCTGATACAGCTGCAAATTCAGTCCCTTTGACAGAAGCTACCGATACCGGTGTTTCCAAGCGAAATGATCTACCACCAGTTTGTTTGGTCACCTTGTTAAAAATGGTACCCTGTTGTAATTCCAACGTCCGTGTACTGGGGGAATCAATAAATTGAAATTCAGTATTTTCCCGTATTTTAACGACTGTTTTATCATCGATATAAATGACAACTGCAAATCCGGTTTCTCCAATACGGATGGCATCACCGTTGTTAATCCCTCGCCCTGGTTTTACTTCAGCCGAGAAAGATTGATTTCCGATAGGTTTTAACATCACTTCACCCTCAGACTTCATTACCCGTGCTATTGCTTCAGCATTGGCGATGTTGATGATGAATAAAAATGATAGTATAATAGTTGAAATTATTCGTTTCATGATATTTCCTTAAAAGTAGCGTTTAAATTTAGTGAAATTTACTTCATATGAATCATTTTACAAGTCATCTAGTTTAGTTCATTCTCAACTAAGAATTCATGGACCAATTCAATAATAGAGTGGAAAGGTATGCCAGTGGCTTGTGACATGGTCATTTCACACATATGGTTCGTTGAAACACCGTAGCTGCCTTTTGGCATATTATTAAAGGATTTTGCACAGTTTCTCCCGGCGCTTTTTGTCAGTTCCGGTATGAAAAGCCCTTTATCTCCTGCGGTGGCACAACATCCCTTCGCATCATGATAACTAATATTTGAAGTTATTTTTTCAACAATAGAAATAAACTTTTCCTCATGATGCATTTTTTGGGATGCACATGTATGATGGATCAACACATTTCGGTTCAGCTTTTCACGTTGATCAAAATAATTTCTTTTATCATAGAAAAACTCTGCTATATCGACAAATTTCAGAACAGATAAAGTTTTCAGACTGTGGTCGTCTCTAATGTGGTAAAGACACGACGACATATCTATTAATATTGGAATTTTTCCCCCATTACTTAATTGATATAATTCATTGGCTGTTTTTTCAATCATTGACAAATGAGCCTTATCATATCCTTTGGATGAAAATGGCATGCTGCAGCAAAGTGAGCTGATGGATTCGGGGATGATTAATTTCACCCCTATGGTCGGAGCGATATCCATCATCATGTTAATAACCGATTCATTTTCCGCAGTCCCAAAGGAACGATGAATGCATGATGGAAAATAGATAAAGTCATCACCTTCTCCAGAGGAATAGGTTTCTATTTTTGGTGCACATTTTATCGAGGAATTCCACTGAGGAATATTCTTCAACCCAAGTGAACGCAATCCACTTGTTATTTTCTCAATGAAACGAGATCCAAATATATTCCCGGATAGTAATCCTCCTCTAATTAACCATTGAACCTGTGAAAAATGATCCACAGCGTAATCAGCGATAGAATTCGAAAAAGAAGTTTGTCTTAAACTTCGATGATCCTTGATCAATAATCCTGTATCAATATTGACCGGGCATTTCAATGCACATAATCCATCGGTGGAACAGGTTTGATTTCCATCATAAACGAAATCATACATCAATTGATCCAAGTCTGCCTTCGAATGATCCTTCATATTCATTTCCCGGTTGATAACAATCCGCTGCCGAGGAGTAAGCGTTATTTCTCTCGAGGGACAAACAGATTCGCAAAAACCGCACTCCACACATAAATCTACTTTATCCGATACGAGGGGCATTTCCTTCAAGTTTTCCAAATGAGTATTGGAATTTCGATCCAACAGCACACCCGGATTTAATATAGAATTCGGATCGGCCAGCGATTTGATTTTCCACATAATCTCATAGAGTTCACCACCCCATTCCGTCTCAACAAATGGAGCCATGTTTCGGCCAGTACCATGTTCAGCTTTTAACGAACCGGCAAATTTCCCATTTGTCATTGAAACCAAATCATTCATCATTCCTTGAAATTGTTTCACCCCTTTTGATTCATTTAAATCGATCGAAGTAACAAAATGCAGATTTCCATCTTTGGCATGCCCAAATACGACCGCGTCATCAAATTTCCACGATTGAAAAATATGGTGCAATTCTTGAACAGCTTGCGGAAGATCGAGATTATTTACACAAATATCCTCAGTAATGACACTCATACCCGCCTTTCTTAATGCTCCAACAGCAGGGTACAACCCTTTTCGTACTTTCCAGAGGTTCTCTCTTATTTTTGTATCAGAAGTGAAAGGAGTCACCAAGCTGCCATTCAGTTTTAGTAATCCCTCAGATATTCCATGTGTCGATTCAAATAATTGTTCTTCATTATCTCCTTCAAATTCGCAAAGTAATGCTGAATGGCTTAATTGAAGGTTGCCAACATCAAATGGTTGGTACTCCAAATGACGTACGGTTGTTAATGAAGAGTAGTCCATTAGTTCAACAGCGGCGGCGCCCTGTTCGCTCAAAAAAGGAATTGACGCGCAAGCATCAATAATATCTTTAAATAAAATAAGCCCGGTTGCTTTTGAGGGCGGATCATTTATTGTATTTAAAATAACAGACGAAATGAAAGCCAGCGTTCCCTCTGAACCGATCAATAAATGAGAAAAAATATCCAATGGATGTTCAAAATCAAGAAACGCATTTATCGAATACCCCATTGTGTTTTTTATCCGATATTTTTTGCGAATTTTCTCAGTCAATTGATCGTTTGAATGTATCTGTTTTCTACATTCAGTTATACCGGATACGAGTTTTTCTTGCTCACCAATGAATCGGTCGTAATCCGATTCAACCGACGTATCGTAGATGGACCCATCCACAGTAATGAATCGAATCGATCTCATGGTATGGTATGAATTATTTTTTACGCCACAGATCATTCCCGATGCATTATTCGCAAGAATTCCCCCAATCATGCACGAGTTTATTGAAGCGGGATCTGGTCCAATTTTTTTATTATACGATGATAAATACTTATTGGCATGACTACCAATAATGCCTGGCTCTAATTGGATGGCCTTTCCATCATCTATGATTTTCCAGCGCTTCCAATTCTGAACGGTTTCTGCAATGAACCCTCTCCCTATTGATTGCCCCGATAGAGATGTACCGGCAGTTCGAAAGGTAATTGGCGTTTTTATTTCATTGGCATGATTTAATAATGATTTAATATCATTTTCCGTTGCCGGCCGAACAACTCCCTTTGGGATGACCCTGTAAAGACTGGCATCATGGGCATAAGCCAGACGGTCAATCAGACGTGTGTGTATCTTATTTTTGGAGATGGATTTTGATAAATCAGCGATCATGCCAGCATCGATTACGAATCACTAGGGGTACTTCGACCGTTATCTGGAGCTTATAGTTAAAGGAAATCATTTTAAAAAGTCCCGCAAAATAAGGTTGTTTTTGATTCTTTTGAAAAATAGCACCGAGAAAATCAAAACTTTTTGAGCCTACGCGGTCGATTCGGTGACAGATTATTAATTGAGCAGGGTGTTCAATTTGGTTGATATATTCAATATCCATCCCACCAAGGATCATCGAAGGATTTTGCTCGATTCTTATGTCACCAAACCCAAGGGATAAGTAATAATCCACTCGCGCTGTCTCCATATAAGTTAAATACTTGGCATGATTGATATGCCCTAAGGCATCCATATCGCCCCATCGTGTTTCAACAGCGAAATCATGATCAAAATCATTTTGAATTAATTGACGATAATTATTCATACAAAATTTGTTGAATAATGAATCCATAAATCATCTTTAATCGTACAGTAATCCGGTTTATATGTAAACCCAATAATCTGGCAAATCTGATGATTATATTTCTCTGCGATCTATATTATTACGTCGATCCTTATTAACCCTGCGATCTTTATTGATAGGATTTTGTTTTATTCGACGATCTAAGTTTCGTCGTTCTTCTTTTCTCTTATCTAATTTCCTATTCATTTGTGATGTCTCATTGATTGGTTATTCAAATTACTTTGATTTTCTGACACAGTGTAAAATAAATCTATTTTTAAAAAATTCTGTTATTATTCCGCTAAGCTTTCATAGTTTGGTGTTGGTGGATTCCCCATAAGTATATCCACAAAATCCTCCTCCAATGAATTGATCGGAGATTCAATAATTCTGGCAATTTCTTTTCCATCATCATAAAATATTAATGTTGGGACGTGATGGATATTTTTTCCAATTTCTTCCTTTCCCGGACTCTGTTTGTTTCGATCCAAACTTACTATGATTAGATTTTCATCATCAAATTTTAAATAATCGAGAATTTTAAAGAATCTGGGTACTTCCCTTCGACTGTCACTGCACCAAGTGCCCATATAACATTCGAGTGTAATTTTGTCATCAATTTTATCAATTATAGATAGTGTTTCATCATCTATCTCATAGGCTACATATTCCTCATTAAACCACTCTTTGAAATCTTTCCTTTCCAAGTAGTCGCTTCGGTGGCTTAATCCTATCAGCATAGGACCTCCTGTTTTCCCATCTGTAATGATATGAGGTGATTGGGCGAAATTGAAACCAATTAATGTGACCAATAAAATTATTATTTTTCTCATGATTTAGTAAATGTGGTTTGGTTGTTTGGGTTTATTAATGTCGAATCATTATTCTTTGGAGAATTTACACGAGTTGAAACTGGGTATAAATTTAATTCATAGCTACTGTAAGGCTTAAGCAATTTGAAAAGCTCATCAACCGGCCCATGGGAAATCCACAATTTTTCCCCTTCAGGCGGGAGTATCGCCGGCATTCGGTTATGAATTGATTGCACAAGTTGGTTGGGTGGGACAGTAATAATTGTAAATGATTTGATCACACTGCCATCCGGTCCTCTCCATTCTTCCCAGAGACCAGCAAAAGCGAATAAGATTTCATCTTTTAATGTAATTCGGTAGGGTCGCTTTTTAGTCCCGGAACGTTTCCATTCATAAAATCCGTCTGATATTACTAAACATCGTCTTTTTCGCACTGCATCCCGAAATGATGGCTTTTCTTGGATGGTTTCTGCACGAGCGTTAATGAGTTTATTGCCAATTCGTTTATCCTTTGCCCAATGTGGAATTAGACCCCAACGGTAAAAAGACGCTTGTTCAGGTTTCTCATTTGAAATAACTGGTAGTATTTGGCATGGGGCTGCATTGTATGTTTTAATAAACATTGTTGGGTCAATTTGAATTTCGAAGCGTTCTTCAATTTCTTCCCTGTCTTTTGTGAGCGTAAACCTTCCACACATGTTAGAATTTATATTAATTTATCTATTCGTGAACAAAAAACCATGGAGCCAATTAATAAATACGTCTGTGAAGGAGTGAGTCGCTGCTTCAGTAGTTCCGGGGGTTAATTGACAGATGGTCTTGAAAATAATCCGTTGATTAGGATTGTGACTAAAAACTACACGAATTGTTAATGGGATGAGCGGAGAGGGAGAGATTCGAACTCTCGAACCAGATTATCTCCGGTTACCCACTTAGCAGGCGGGCGCCTTCAGCCAGCTCGGCCACCTCTCCAAGTCTTTATTATTTGTTATTTTACGGCGGGGAAATTAGCAATCTGATTAAGCACGTACAAACTGTTTCCCGCTTAATTGTATCACAGCTCCTTTTAATTCCATACCTAACAGTAATGTAAGTGTTTTTGTCAACTGGACCCCTGAATCGGATACAATTTCATCAATATGTTTCGGTTGGTGGTTTAGAGAATTTAGCAGCATTCGTTCATCATCTGTTAGTTGAAGGTTGATCTTTTCTTGTTTCGGTTTTCGTGGTTTGAATAACCTTGGTTGTATAATATCAATCACTTGTTTTCCTCGTTCTACCGGAAATGCACCATGTCGAATCAACCGAATGCTTCCTTTGCTCTGGAGATCAGTCACTCTTCCGGGAACTGCAAAAACATCACGGTTTTGGTCCACTGCATTGAATGCTGTTAAAATAGCGCCGCTCCTGTGTCCGGCTTCGATGACAATAGTCGCATGGGATAAACCACTGATAATTCGATTCCGTTGCGGAAAATTTCCTGCATCCGGCTTTATCCCAAACCTGAATTCAGAAACCACAGTTCCCTTTTCGCAGATGTTGTGAAATAAATTTCTATTTTCAGCCGGATAAATCACATCAATCCCGCTCCCAAGAACGGCAATAGTCCGAGCATTATTTTTTACAGTTTCCTTATGAGAAATGGTGTCAATTCCTCTTGCAAGACCGCTGACAATGGTAATGCCGGCAAGGTTCAAGTCCTTTGTGATAGACTTGGCCATCGCTTTGCCGTATGGAGTATATTTTCTTGTACCGACAACCGCCACTGAGTCTTCTTCACTTATCAGGGGTTGGCCTTTTGTAAATAAAATAGCAGGCGGATCATAAATCTTTTTAAGCATTACAGGATATTCTTTATCCCAAATGGTTATAATTGATACATTGGAATTGTCGGCTTTCTCAACTTCCTTTTCACCAAAATTGAAATCTCTGTAGTTCATTATTGATTCTGCCAGGGCAATATCGATCCCTGACTTTTGACACAGCTCCTTTTTTGAAGCCTTGAATACAGCATCTCCATTTTCAAAATGCACCATAATGTTTCGGACCCTTTGAGGACCAAGTTTTGGAACATTTAGTAAATTTAATATTTGAACAAGGTCAGTCTTCTTCATGCAATAATTCAGTCAAATGGGTAATCAATTCTTTGATACCGCTAGTTGTTGCAGATGAAATATTAATTACATCAGTCATTTTTGACCAATTTGTGTCTGTATTTTCATTTTTTAAGTCCATTTTAGATCTGACTATGATAAATCGTTTTTTCGCCAAATCAGGATTATATGTTTTGATCTCTGATGATAAAATGTCGAAAACAGATTGCGGATTTATTTCTGTGCAATCAATCATATACAGTAATACTTTCGTTCGCTCTATATGTTTTAAAAATTGATGTCCTAACCCCTTCCCTTTGGCAGCGCCCTCGATCAAACCAGGAATGTCAGCCATAACAAATGACTGGAAATCACCGTATTTTACAATACCAAGATTGGGTTCAAGTGTCGTAAATGGATAGCCTGCTATTTTAGGACGCGCGGAAGATACCACTGATAATAATGTTGATTTGCCGGCGTTGGGAAGCCCAACCAGTCCGACATCGGCAAGAATTTTTAGTTCAACTGAAAATGTTTCTGTTTTTCCCTCTATACCCGGTTGTGCATAACGAGGTGTTTGATGAATTGCTGACTTAAATCGGGCGTTTCCCCTTCCTCCTTTTCCACCTTCTAAAGCGATAAAGATTTGTTTGCTATTAACCAGATCAGCAACTATTTCGCCTGTATTTTCAATTTTAATTACTGTTCCCAATGGGACCCGTATTATGGTGTTTTCTCCATTCTTCCCTGACTTTTGATTGGATGAACCAGGTTGGCCATTTTGCGCTTTATATATTTTTTTATATCTTATATCCTGAAGCGTATGAAGTTGCTTGTCAGCTTGGAATACGACATCACCCCCTTTACCTCCATCCCCGCCGTTGGGTCCTCCTTTTGGTATATATTTTTCCCGGCGAAAAGTGACGGCACCGGCGCCACCCTTCCCCGATATGCACTTTAAAACTGTATAATCAACAAACATAATATTTTAATTTAAACAAAAAAAAGGTGCGCAAACAGCGCACCTTTTTGATAAATTAATGAACTCTGCTTTACAGATTACTGATAATAGCTTCTGCAAAACCGGATGTTGACAATTTGGTCGCACCTTCCATTTGTCTTTCAAGATCATACGTAACTTTCTTCTGTTTAATGGTTTTACTAATGGCTTCTGTTATCAATTTACCTGCTTCCTGCCATCCCATATATTCGAGCATCATCACACCCGAAAGTATTAGAGAGCCCGGATTAACCTTATCTTGATCGGCATATTTAGGCGCTGTCCCATGGGTAGCTTCAAATAAAGCAATATGGTCAGCCATGTTTGCTCCCGGAGCGAGGCCTAACCCACCCACTTGCGCTGCACAAGCATCCGATAAATAGTCTCCATTCAGATTTGTTGTGGCCAGAACATCGTATTCATCAGGCCGCAGGAGAACTTGCTGAAACATCGCATCTGCAATCCTGTCTTTTATGATCACTTTATCTGATTTCATACCAGAGAGTTGATCCCAATAATCAGTCTCAGTGATAATATGGTTTGAAAATTCATCGTTCGCCAATTCATAGCACCAGTCACGAAATCCTCCTTCAGTAAATTTCATAATATTACCCTTATGAACAATGGTAACGCTTTTCCTATTATGACGAATTGCATACTCAATTGCTTTTCGGAACAGTCGCTTTGACCCAAATGGGCTGATGGGTTTAATGCCTATACCAGAATATTCTCTAATATCTCTATTAAATTCCTCTTTTATGATTTTAATTAATTTATTGGCATCATTGGATCCACTTTCCCATTCAATCCCGGAATAAACATCTTCTGTATTTTCCCTAAAAATAATTACGTTAAGTTTTCTCGGCTCTGTAACCGGACTTGGTACTCCTTCAAAGTATTGTATTGGCCGTACACATGTAAAAAGGTCTAATTGTTGCCGTAAAGCCACATTTAAACTTCTTATACCTCCACCAATCGGGGTTGTTAATGGGCCCTTAATGGCAATATAATAATTTTCAATCGCTTCAATTGTATCTGTTGGAAGCCATTTTCCGAATAAATTATGAGCCTTCTCGCCTGCATAAATTTCCATCCAATGAATTTTGCGTTTTTCCTTATATGCTTTTTTAATAGCTGCATTAAATACCATTTTAGACGCTCTCCAAATATCGGGGCCGATACCATCTCCTTCTATAAATGGAATAATTGGATTATCCGGAATGGTAAGTTGGGCATTTTTAAGAACAATCTTTTCACCTTGATTAGGTACTGAATAGTTTAATTTAGTTGACATTTTTTATGCGTCTTTCTTTTCTTTTTTATTTGTTTCTTTTTTCGGTTTGGACTTTTCTTTAGAGGTAGGTTTTTTATTCTTGTAATCTGTTAAATAATAGCCACTGCCTCTAAATATTAAACCGGTTCCTCCGCTGATAATTCGTCGAACATGACCATGGCAAGATGGGCATTCTTTTACTGATGGGTCAGACATAGATTGAAAGAGTTCAAACGTGTGCCCGCAATCTTTGCAGATATAATCGTATGTTGGCATTTACTTATTATTAGTCTAAAAATTGGGTGAAAATATACTAAAATTCAGCTATTCAGTTTTCGATATAATTGATCTAAAACATAGGACGGAACATAGTCTGAAACATCCCCATTTAATTTTACGATATTTTTTAAAACTGAGGAGTTTAAGTGAACGTATTTTTCATCCGGCATCATAAAAATAGTTGTTATTTCCGGAGCCATATGGTAATTCATCATAGCCATTTGAAACTCATACTCAAAATCACTAACATGTCGAAGCCCTCTTACTATCGCTAAAGCCGATGATTCATTAGCAAAATCTACCAGTAGTTGTTCTGTAGTTTCTACTTTAATGTTACTTAATAGTTGAGTGGATTTTCGAATCATACCCATTCGCTCATCAACAGTGAAGAGCGGATTTTTATCGGGGTTTGAAGCCACGACTATAATCAATTCATCAAATAATCTCGAAGCACGCTCAGCAATATCTAAATGGCCGTTTGTTATAGGATCAAAGGTTCCGGGATAAATTATTTTTCTCATCATGCCCAAATGTTTAATTGTGTGTCCCCATAAACTCTTACTTTTGAACCTTTTGGTAAAGTGGCTCCTTTTTCTGATTCAAGGATAAAATAACCATTATCATTAACTTGTTCCAGTGACAATTTAACGAGTTTTGATAACTCATCACTACGATAAGGTGGATCCGCGAAAATGATGTCGAATTTCCCGCAATTTCCTAAAAATGAAAATGCAGATTTCTTAATTACTGTGAATATTTCATCATTAAAATTTTGAATATTATCATACAAAAGTTTTATAAATTTTGAATGTGTTTCTACAAATGTAACTTGTGATGCACCCCTGCTTGCTGCTTCAAAACCAATAATACCGGTTCCAGCAAATAAATCTAAAAATGTGACGCCTTCAAGAGGTCCTAATATATCAAATAAACTTTTACGAATTTTGGATTGTGTGGGTCGGTAGGATTTCGTAGGTATCGTTTTAATCGATCGACCTTTATTTGAACCTGCCAAGATATGCATTAGGTGGTCTTCCGTTCATAAACGGAAATATAAAACACAGATTGTGATGCTCCGGTTTTTGGATCGGTTTTAATAACTACCTTTCGTAATAATACATTCTCATTTTGAATTTTTATTAGTTCAAATATTGTTTTTCTCTTGGGTTCTCCTTTTACTTTAATAATAAATGGAGTTTGAATAAAAGATCCTTTATCCTTAGGAGTTAATTGTTCGACCGATCCGTCTAAATTGCGTATAATATCACTAAAATATTTCGCAGTAGTAAGGTGACCGGTAATATTAGCATGTACTTCGTTTATCAGACAATCGTAATGGTGCACAAAGCCACCGCAGCAATCAAATTCATTAAGAGAATAATTCAACACCGATCCCATGTCTGATATATCCACTTCAGATTCCTCACCGTTCACAATTTCTAATTGCAAATCCAGATTACTTATAGATAAAAAGGAAACATTCATAGGTCTAAATTTTGAATAAATGTTATCAACAGCATTAATCAATGAACTGGAGTAATTCATTATAGAAACTAATGGTTTGGGATATGTTGATTTTGGTTGATTGATATCAGATTTATCCTTTTTAATGGAATGCATTGCGTTGAATAATGGAAGTTGTATTGTATTATTGTTTTTTAGGTAAATGGATATAAGCAATGCTAGGAAAATAATGACTCCTGTTAGAAAACTGACAATTTTTTGTGTATCAATACCCTTTTTTATTTTTACCTCTACCTTTGATTCTTTCACGGAAATTTTTCTGGATTTTCCTGGTGCTTCAGAAACATCCTTATGATTTTCCTCTTTTAAATCCTTTTTTATACTTTTTGAGATTCCTTCCGGTTCAAAGAAATTCATTTTTGATCGGGAAAATAACTTATCCTTCATCATGGATTGAATTGCTAATAAATGATAGGAATAATTATCAAATGATTCCCCTGTTTCATTAATAGCCGTATTAAACGGTGTAAAATAACCTGAGTTAAAATCAGACCAATGACCCAGTCGAGTTTTTGATAATCTATCAATAAAATAAATGGTGTTTAATTTTCTTTTGGATGTTTTTGGATTTACACTAAATAAATTGGTAATCTCATCTTTAAAGCCGAATGAGTTGGAAACATTCATTGCTCCTTTTATAAATCGAATTGAACTCGCTAACAATGTTTTTCTATTTACAATTACAAGGTCATATCCGCTTCCATTATCGGAACATACCCCAAAAGATTTTGTATTAGTACCGATAAATGTTAACGACTCTGTCCCCAGCCACATGGGGGAAGCACCGTACTCCTTCAATGAAAGTTTTATTGACGAAATATAAATAATCGGAACATGAAGAACGTGAATTTTATTATTTTGTATCTGTTCCGCAAAAGTATAATAATCTGCAGAAGTAGAACCATACCTTTGAGTTTTTTGCCATTGAATTAAGTCCCACTTATCATCTGTAATGGTACCGGGATCGACTTCTGTGAAATCATGATGGACCCAATGATCCGGAATAGTAATAAATACATCATGACCATCTAAAGAGATTTCACTTCGAATAGAAGTTAAGGCCTGATCAAAAAGACTCTTAAATAAGACATCGTCTTTTCGTTCCCGATCAAGGTCTCCTGAAATAGGAATTTGCGATATTTGCGTTAATATCGATTTCCCATCTGAAAGAGACCATACCGTACCTAACAAATGAGAGTGACTAAAAGAAAGATAAATCACAGCGAGACGCTAGTCCCAACTGCGGACACCGTCGTTTATATAACCATGATTTTGGGCTTTAAACGAAAAAATCAAATAACGATTTTCCTTATACACATCGGTTATCGGACTTGCAACACGAACACTTCTGTTATCATCAGACACAGTGATTTTATAAAGATCATTAGTTAATGGACAGCTTAACATGGATTGTGACGGTTGGTATGAATCATAATAGTTTATTAACTCAGTCCTCATTTTTATTTCGGACCCTACATGATCAATAAAATTTTGGTTCTTTTCATACTCTCTCAATTTTTTATGTGGAATAAAAAGAGTATCGTTCCTTCCCAATTCTTCTGAATAGAGCACAATTGTGTGTGTTGTATCCATAATCGAATCTCTTCGTGTTCTGGCATAACCAAAAGTGGTATCAAATTCAACATCAAATCCCTTTGGCACATTAACAGCGATTATTTTGCCTTCCACAGCAAGTGTCCTTTCGCCCAAATAAGTAGAATCAGCATGCAGAGAATCCCGAATTGCATTTATTAAATCAATTGCCCATGCACCATCAGTATTAAAAGAATCCGTAAGTGTGTTATAAAACATTTCAACATCATAAACATTTTGAATATTAAATCTACTATCCGCTTCGATAGCTGATTCTTCTGCCCAAATTGCTTTTGGAACATAAATGGTTATGATCATAAAAATCAAAGATAATACAATAAATAATTCCAAATAATCGGATTTTCTCTGTCGTTTTTTAATTTTATTTTCCATTTGTACCTATCGTAATAAACGGTTTCATTTTATCAAGTGTTTTGGAACCGATTCCTTTTATTTTTAACAAATCTTCCATTGAATTAAATGGTCCAAAGTCGGTCCGAAAACGCATAATTCTCTCAGCCATAACAGAGCCAACTTTAGGTAAAGTCATTAATTCTGCTTTATTTGCTGTATTTATATCAATGGATTTTACAGATTTTTCTTCCTCAATGTCATCCGTTTTTGTTGATGTATTATTATTAATAGTAGTATAAGGGTTAGTGATATTTTCGTTTACAATTCGGAATGATTCACTCTCTTTTTGAATTTGTTGTGAATAATCGGGAGAATAATAAGCATTTCTTACGATCCCTATTAGTATGCCCGCAACAATTGATAAGGTCAAAAATCGCATAATCATTTTTTCCTGACTGGTGAGGAGTGTCATTATAAAGCCATTTTTTTAAATGGATTGTTAATTTTGTCTTCATTCTCCGCCATTTCTTTCAACAATGACTTTTGCTTTCGGCTGAGTCCTGTGGGTGTTTCAATTTGAATTTTAATGAGTTGATCACCTCTTGACCTACTTCTTAATCTGGGGAATCCCTTATTTCTCATTCGAAGGATTTGTCCCGATTGGATACCAGCTGGTATTTTTAAACTGACTTTATTTCCTTCTATTGTTGGAATTTCTAACTCTCCTCCTAAAGCTGCTAAACTAAAAGGAATCAATGCTTCTAAAAATATGTGTTCACCATCTCTATTGAAGTATGGATGATCTTCTTCTTCAAAGAAGACCACAAGATCCCCAGGCGGATGCCCAGTCTCTCCTTTATTGCCTTGACCGTTTAAACGCATATAATTACCCGATTCAACTCCTGCCGGTATTTTCACTTTTACGGAAACTATTTTCCTAGTTAAACCCATATGACAGTCTTTGCATGGCTTGGTAACTACTTTTCCTGATCCTTGACAAATGGGGCATTCTCTTTCTACTACAGATTGAAAAATAAAGGATTGGGACATTTGCCTAACTCGTCCCGCACCTCCGCATTGTTGACAAGTTGTTGCTGTAGTTCCGTGAGCGGCACCGCTTCCGTTGCATGTATTACAATGCTCTAATCGTTTAATTTTTATTGTTTTCTCAACACCGGTCACAATTTCTTTAAATTTCAGACTGACAGTCGCCCGGAGATCTTTTCCTTTTCGTACAGATTGTCCTCCCCGACGTCCCCCGCCAAAAAAACTGCCAAAAACATCATCACCAAAAATATCTCCAAATTGACTGAATATATCATCCATTGACATATGATGAAATCCGCCACCCTGAAAGCCTTGTGATTGATCTCCCATTCCAACGCCCGCATGACCGAACTGGTCATATCGCTGGCGTTTTTGATCATCACTTAATACACTATACGCTTCGGCTGATTCTTTAAAGATAGTTTCAGAGTTTTTATCATCTGGATTCTTATCCGGATGATGTTTTAGCGCCACTTTACGGTAGGCTTTTTTTATTTCATCCTTAGTGGCATTTTTACTTACTCCCAATATTTCATATAAATCTTTCATTATGCATTCACAACCACTTTTGCATGACGAATAATTCTATCTTTATATTTAAATCCTTTTTCAAAAACTTCAATAATTTCGTTTTCCTTCCTTCCTTTTTCTTCACGGACCATTAATGCTTCGTGTAATTCTGAATCCAAAATATCCCCAATTTCACCAAATGATTGTATCTGATACTCATCGAACAATTTGTGAATTTTTTGCAATATTAACTTGAGTCCCTTTTGAATAGATTCACCTGCATTCTTTTGCTCTGGATGTTCAATGGCGTCCTTCATTCGATTTAAATCATCCGTAATAGGAAGCAAATTTTTTAATACATCTTCACCCTCGTAACGAATTAAACGAATGATCTCTTTTTCCTTTCGTTTTCGAAAATTATCGAATTCAGCTTTCAAACGAATATGTTTATCATCCATCTCACTTAACTGAAGCGTAAGTTCTTCAATATTTTTTTCCAGACGCTGTTCTCTCGTTTCTTTAATTTTTTTTGATTTTGTTTTAGTTTTTGTTTTAGCAGACACGACTCATGATCCTCGAAAAATGATTTAATAATCCAGTAATTTTTGCATATGGAATGCGTGTTGGGCCCATTATACCTATTTGTCCTTGAAAAAATGATCCTCCAAATACATTCGTTACAATGGTGTAGTCCTTATAAAGATCATCCGGATTTTCCTCCCCTATTAATAGATAGTCATTCTTTTTATTTAGAAATGTATTGAAATAGTGGTTAATGTTCTCATTATCAACAGCTATCAGCGTTTTTTGTAAATTTCCAACATGTTGATTCTCAGGTTGATCCAGTAAGTTCATTGTGGAAGAAGTATATACGGATCTATTTTCCGGTATGGAAAAATGTCGTTTCGGATTCGCCAATAAAATTTGAATTATTTCATGACTAGAGAGTGGAGAATCTTTTATTCTTACCTGAATGGAATCTTGAATTTCTTTTAGGGTCAGTCCTAATATATTTTCCTTTAAAAGAGCTGTAATCTTATTTAACTCACCTTCCTTAACAGAAAGATTTAGATTGAGAACAATCGAACGTACGACACCAGATTTCATCCCCAAAATAACCATTACTCTGTCAGTTGATAGTGAAACCAATTCAATTTCGTTTAAAATGCTTCGATCAAATTGAATGAGCATAGAAATACCAAAAAGGTGGCTGATTTTTGATAGCATCGCTGCTGTCGTTTGTAATAATTCGGATAAATTAGTAGAAATGGATGCCAACTCTTGCTCTATTTTTTCATAAGAAGCCAGCCCTGCATCTTTTTGTTCCATTAAATGATCAACATAATAACGATAACCAAAATCCGTTGGGATACGTCCGGATGAAGTATAGGTATGCGTCAGCAATTGCTTCTGTTCAAGATTAGCCATAGTATGTCTTAAAGTAGCCGGGCTGCAGTTAAAGGAATGATTATTCTTCAGGAAATTTGATCCAATCGGTACATTGGTCAGAATATAATCTTCTATAACCGCTTTAAGGACGTGTTGTTCTCTCGGAGAGATTTCTTTTATTAATTGGTTCATGAGGAATCTTAAATTTATGAAAATTAGCTAACTGTGAACAAGATGCATTTCCCTCTAATAATCATTTCACGAACTTCGATATTGCCCGGCTGCTCCCGAAGAGACTAATAATAATAGCGATAAGGAATAACCAGGCGAGGAAATTCCATTGAACATGAATCGTGAATGTTGAGACTTGGATTAGTAATTTATTGGCTCCAAAGACGACACCATATAAAAACCCCGCCGCCAACCCTGCTCCGATAACACTTTGAAGAATCCCTTCCAGAATAAACGGCATGCGAATAAATGAGTTGGTTGCACCTATCATTTTCAAAGCCTGGATCAAATCTTTTTTCGAATAAATAGTCAACTTGATTGTATTTGAAATTATGAAAACAGTTACTAGCAATATGGAAAATGCTGCTAAAGACAATCCTAACAAACTTTGCTCGTAAAATTTTTCCATTCTATTAATCAATCTACCCTGGTGGTTTACGTTATCGATACCCTTCATTGATTTTATCCTATTTATTATCGGCTCAATATGCAGATACCCTTCTTTCTTTCTTGTGAGATTAACGACACAACTAGCCGGTAAAGGATTATAATCTAAAAATTCTTTAATATCTTCACCGAATTGGGATTTGTAGATATCTAATGCGCGGTCCTTTGTTATCAATGTAGTGGAATATACACCTGGAATATTTTTTATTTCTTTTACTGTTTGCTCTGCTTGGTCATCCGTAATTGAATAATCAAAAAATACTTCAATTTTGTATTTTGATCTCATATATTCAATAAGCTTGTGAGAGTGTTGCTCTGCTATAAATAAAAAACCGATGGTAGTCAGCGCTAAAAATACAGAAAAAACAGCTGTAAATACCGTCATTTTATGTCGCCATAAATTCTTGAACCCTTCTCCTAATAAGAATAAAAACCGATCCATTCTAGCTGCGTAGTTTTCCGTCGTGAATTTCGATGATTCGATGATTCCTACTTTTGATCAGGCTATAATTGTGGGAAGCCATAAATACAGTCGTCCCCTCGGAGTTTACTTCTTCCAGAAGTTTAACAAGGTCAAATGAAGTAACCGGATCTAGGTTACCAGTTGGTTCATCGGCCAATATGATATCCGGATTCTTGATCAAAGCTCTGGCAAGACATGCTCTTTGCTGCTCCCCTCCAGATAATTCATCAGGATAATGGTTCTCCTTCCCCGCCAGTCCGACCTCCTCTATTGTTTCCAATACTAAATCACCAATATCACTTTTATTATATCCAACAACATGCAGAGGTAATGCCACATTTTCAAATAAATTCCTATCTGAAAGCAAGCGATAATTTTGTGAAACCATACCGATAGATCTCCTAAGTTGAGGAATCTTTCGCCTTTTAATTGTCTTGGAGGAAAATTTGCCAACAGTTACAATACCACTTTCAGGTAAAATATTCATGTAAATTAATCGAAGTAATGTTGTTTTTCCTGAACCGGTAGGACCTATTAAAAATGAAAATTCACCTTCATCAATTCGGAGATCAATATTTGAAAGGCCAAATCCTTTTTTATATGAATAGGAAACATTTTCCAATTTTATCATAAGCTTAATCTAATGCTGTTTAACCGCACTGCAAAATGCTCGTATTTAACCTGTATTATTCATTAGAAATCCCACAGATTTACTCGAAGGAACACGAACAATCATTAAGAAAATTTTCATTTTCATAATTTTTTCTTTCTCTTCGTAAATTTTCGCGATCTTGGCGGCTGATGAATCATTGAGGTTAAGTGAATAATAATAATATGAATAAAATATATCCCGCCAGCAAAATACCTGATGAAAACTTCCCTATCGGTTGTTTCATTAAAGCAATTGGGAATAGTATAATACCAAATGCAATCATGAAGGGAATTTCTAAATACATTATTTCTTGAGGCGTTTCCAGTGGATGGATCCAGCTCACAATGCCAATAACAGAGAGAATATTAAATAAATTAGATCCTATTATATTGCCGACTGATATACCGCTTTCTTTATGAAAAGCTGCAACAATAGATGTTGCCAATTCCGGTAAGGACGTCCCGAGAGCCACAACAGACATTCCAATCGCTATCTCACTAATACCCAATATTTCTGCGATTGAAATAGCTCCTTCAACAAATAGGCTTGACCCGAAATACAACAATACTGCACCGACTAAAAGAAACAGTAAATTTCGATAAATGGTATCATTATCATTAGTCAGTTTTTCTACTCGTCGATGCGGATGCACTATACAGTACCCGGTATAACTAATGATTCCCAAAAACATAAATACACCTTCCCATCGTTCTAGTAATCCATCATAACAAAAATAGGTAAATACAATAGCCGTAAATAAATATATAAACAAGTCAGAACGAATTCGTGAGAATGTAATAGTGATTGGAAATATGAGTGAACTCAATCCCAAAACAAGACCGACATTGGCGATATTTGATCCGATAACATTTCCTATAGCGATGGTGGATGAATCTTTAAGGGCAGCAGTTAAGCTGACAACCAATTCAGGGAGAGATGTCCCAAAAGCTACAATTGTTAAGCCGATTACTAATGGCGATAAACCAACCTGTGAAGCTAAACGACTTCCCCCCTTTACAATCCATTCAGCTCCGTAATAGAGAAGTAAACCACCCAGAATCAGATATACCAGACTAGTTATCATAAGGTGAATAATTTATGAGCGTTGATATATTCCCAGACAGGTTGCGTTACCATGTATCGTATTGTCTTATTTTTTTCCCACCGTTTTCGAATAGTCGTCGATGAAATTTCAAAACGAGGAATATTTGCAAATTGTACCTTTTTTAATACCCAGCTCGGCACATCGCTTGGACGAAATCCAGGACGTATTGCAACCAATAATCTACATTCATTCAATATTTCTTTCGATCGATCCCAAGTATTAAAATCCATTAGTGAATCACTGCCAATGAGAAAATATAATTCATCTTTCGTTAATTCTGCTTCTTCTTTATAGGCTTTAATAGTATCAACCGTGTATGAGACACCACCTCGTTTTAACTCAATTTCGGATAAATCAAATTTTGGATTTCCAACTATGGCCATTTTTAACATTGATAATCGATGTTCAACAGGAGAGAAATTATTTTTAAACGGTGGCCTGTTCGTTAAAACAAAAATTATTTTTTCGAAGTTCTCTGCTTCAGCAACTGTTTGGGCTACCAATAGATGACCAATATGAGGTGGATCAAACGTTCCTCCAAAAAGACATACTTTCTTCATAACATATTATGGGTGTTTATTTAGTATTTTATTTGCTCTTTCAAGTTGATCAGCATCAGTGATCTTACTTTTATTATCCGAGTAATACTCTTTTGCTTTATCCAAATCTCCTGATTTAGAATAGCATTTTATTATCTGTACATGAGTTGCACTGACAACATCAGTATCATAGTACTTGGATAACAAATCCTGATAAACGATAATGGCAGATTCATATTCATCCATTTTAATATACAATCTACCGGTTTCGTATAATTTTTTTGCTAATTTTTCTCGTAGTTCCAGGATGGTACTAATAGCTTCATTTGCATATTCTGAATCTGGATAATCATCTAAAAATTCCTGAAGCTTATTTAATGCATTCTCAGTAGAAATTTGTTCATGGTAAAACTTTGGCGATTGATTAACGTAACATTGACATATTCTCCATCTGCCTTTTTGCACAAACTCACTAAATCCCATCCTCCTGATTAAGCGATCGTATTCAGCAATTGCCAACACATATTCTTTATTTAAAAAATATGATTCGCCTAAGTAGAATTGTGCATCATCCCCCAAGTCTGTATGCAATCCTTGTATTGCAACATTGTTAAACTCTTCCTGAGCTCTTAAATATCGTTTCTTCTCAAGGGATGTCATTGCTTTGTTAAACAACACTTGCAAGTCAATATCTTCTTGTGGTTTCGAAGAAGAACAGGCTGTAAATAAAAATATAATTATTAATAATATGATTAGCTGTTTTTTCATTATTCCTTTACCAGTTATAAGAAACGGATATTCCACCGATCCCATATTTCGTTTTTGGATCGTAGTATAATCCAACATCAGTTTTTGATTGTTTTACTTTATCCCTAGCCTGCCGTTGATTTGTCAACACAGCCTCCAACCCACTAATTAGATGATTAAACATAACAGCCGTCACAGCGTAATTCGCCAATTTTAAGAATTGATTACTATGTGCCCGATCATTGAGGTAATCGTTCTTATTGGGTGTTTTGAGTATAATTTCTACAGTATCCTCAACTGTCTTTTCCTCAGAATACCATTGGTCTATGTCATCCCATCCGCCGACGAATTGATCATATTTTCCAATATTCTCATAAAAATGCTGATCTTTACTCAAACTGATATTATCAGAATAAATCCATTCAGGATGATCCACTAATGAATCTGATGACACAAATTCACCAAAATTATCTGCGAGTATTCCGGATAAATGCAGCGATAATTTATGAGTCCCATCAATTCGGAAATCCGGATATTCTGAAACGCTGATAACCGGAATAAGTAATGTATTCTCAACCCATCCTTTCAACGTCCAATGAATATCCCCAAATTGTTCATACTGCTTACGAATATCTTCCGCTTGTTTGTTCCATTGGACCCATCCGGCAATTGAAGCAAGTTCAATGCTGGCGAATAGCGCTGGTTTCCAAATTGGATCGCCATTTTTATATTGACCCAATCCTGGAAGAATGAGTGAATATAATAATGGTTTTGCAGGGTAATTAATGAATACAATTGTGTCCATTTCCATTTTATCCAAGGTATCGAGATCATTGTAATTGTCAAGTTGAGTATTGAAACCATATATCGGCTGAAAACGATTATCTAAAGAGTAGAGTTCGCCTGCAGTTAAATATGTGCTGAAAATTAATAGTATTACTAATCTAATCATGGTCAAAATCCGAATAATAGTCTGAAATAAAACCTGTTCTCATTTCCATACGAAAACGTTTTCTCATCTTCTGTTTCCTCAAGTACTGTTTTTTTAAAAATATCTAGTCCCCGGTGCATTTCAAGCTCTATTGCAGTCGGGAAGTTATAAAAAGAGAAGCCATTAAACCTCCATTGAATTCCAATAGAATTTTTTAATTCTGATGTGTTGAATTTACCATTCCAGGAATTCCCGTTTTGGACCACTAATCCAAGAACATTGTTCTGCAGAATAAACCATCCTAACTGGATATGTTTTTGAGTAAACAAAGGAAGTCGAAATGTTAATTCATTAATGAGTTGTCGTGTTCCTTCGATGCTGTAAAATGGATACCCTTTCAACCCAATCATACCACCGCCAAAGAAGTTGAAAAATGGATCAACATCATTATTTGAAAGCCACCCCAATTGTGTCCCGAAAGACAATGTCCAGCGGTTTGTATGTGGAATGGTCACATGATAAGTCCCATTAAAATTGATTCGCCAAGTGTTGTTTTCTCCAAATTCCTCAGTGAGTGTCCCGGCTTTAGACAAATTTAAACCGGTAATGAAATCATTATTTTCTTTCATCACAGATAAATGGACCTTATACCCTCGTGATGGATTAATATTGCTGTCAGAAAGTTTTTTTACATTATTCAAATCCCATTTAAATCCATTGATCCAGCCTCTGTAATAATCATAGGCGACTCCGGCGGTCAAATGTTCAAGGGGAATCGATTCTTTTACAAAGGCTCTGTAAACTTGCCAGGTAGATATTAATTCAATTTGGGTTATACCAAATAATGGAAACCGCATCCCGGCATTGAATTGGGTTAATCTGAATTTTAGATTATCATCTAATTCATAAGATGAATAAAAATTGTTTTGTTGAATATTTCGGGTCAAATAAAAAACTTCTGCAAAAAGAGTCGGATAAAACCGTTTAAACTCGAAAATAAAGAATAGGTCAACATCCATTATTTTGTTAACGGATGCACCTCCAAATACATTCAAGCGATCTAATACTTCTGAAGAATAGAAATAAAAACCGGGTTTTATTGTTTCGTAATCAACCATCACTCTTGGTAGAATGAACATGGTCGTAAAATCATCTGAATAGGTCTTCGAAGCAGTAGTGTTTTTACCATTCATTACTTTAGACAAATTTTCATTTTTGAGAAAATACATAGGTGAATAACCAACGGTTTCTTCTTTGATCGTATTTATTGTATCAATGACCGCAATCTTATAAACGCCATTATCATAAAGTGAGTACGTTATATTGCCATGATTATTTACATCTGCCATAAAAGCGCCCCCGGTTACATTTGTAATGTAAGATTGCTCTGATGTCACATCATCTATCATGAAAAGGTTAAAAATTCCTGATCGGTCATCTGAATAAATTAATTTATTATGGTTATTTACAGCATCCCTTTCATCCCACAAAGGGTTGGATAATATTTCTCCCGCTGACGAATCGCTCAGAGACAAATAATAGGTATTCCGATAATGATGTTGTGTACGATTGAAAATTAATCTCTCATTCATTTCATCATAATTTAAACTGCTTAATATGGATTTATCATTATAGGATGTTAACTCTTGAATGGTATTCTTTTTCAAATTAAGTCTGAAAATATTTTGCCCTCCATCGTGTGTGGATAAGAATGCAATAGAACTATCTTTCTCAATATAAACAGGATTATATGCTCTTTGGTTTTTGGTAATACGGGTTTCTTTTTTTTTATCAAAATCAAACATGTAGATATCAAAATACCTTGAACCATTTTTGTTAGGGATGGATGGTTTTTTTGTATAATAGATTAAATTTTTTGTCGGATGCCAGCATGGAGCTGAAAGTACACTACTTTTGATCTTTTTCGATTTTTGTGTTTCTGTATTATAAATGAATAGATCCGTTTGTCCAAAATAATCATTCTCCCTGTTTGAGATATAGGCAATCCTTTTGCCATCCGGTGACCATTTTGGATGCAAGTTGGCTGACCCCCCGTCTTCAATTATGTGCCCGGTTACTTTATTTTTTTGAACATTTTCCGTCAAAAAACCATATCGAGCCTCTAACATCTTCTTAAAATCAGTGTACAGATCGCTGCCACTAATTCCAATTGCCTTTTCAATCGCACCATTGATGGAGAACTCGAGTGGATTTGACAACTCAATCATAATATTTTTTAACGATTCAGAACCATATTTTCCTGCGATGTAACGGCATAATGCAAATCCGGAATTATACGTCGATTCATTACCAATACCCTTTTTTCCAAATGTATTCATCTCTGTAAAGGAAAGCAGTTGATTATTCAAGGTTTTATCCCGCAAAATCATGTCTCGATGCGTATCCCAATGATCCCAATCCGCTCCTTCATACATATATTGAGCCGATCCTTCAGCCAGCCAAGGGGGAACGACTGTACCTGGCAGCGGATAGCTTACGATGGATTGTGGAAAACCGTAAAGAACATCTTTCCGTTTCTCATCTTCGTAGCCCATCCATTGAAAATATGCTCCGGGGAATTTCAGGCCGGCTTTCATTGCTTTTTGCAAGGAAATAATATGTGTGAATTCATGGGTAATTACATTCTGAAGCCAGCGGTGACTTCCCCTCAATTCGAATTCTAAAGGAGATGCCCAAATGACAATTTTATTGTCATAGTAATATGCGGCTCCATTTGAAAAATCATCCACGTCGGTAAAAATGAGATCTGTCTTGGTTGGAGGTTCATAGTCGTATAATCCGGTTACGTGGGGATAGATTTCTTCTGCGACATAAGCTCCCTCACGTGCCGTACTTTCTGTTCCGTCGTAAAAGTGAATTTGAAAATGATCTGTTTCAAATGTACGCCAGTCGAGTTCAGAATGGTTGTACTGATATTGACCAAATAAGTTTGCGACGAGTACCGAGTAGATGCTCAGAGATAAAAACCGGGACATTATCTATTTAATTATCCCGATTTTTAGAATTTTGGATTCAGATTCATTGCCCTTGGTCGCTTTTACATTAGCAAAGTAAACACCGGATTCAATGCTGTTTATATTCCAAATCCTTTCGTTAATTGATCCTTGTACTATATTTAACATTTCAAATTTTTTAACAAAATTTCCGGCAAAATCATAGATCATGATTTCTACATTTTCTGCAGATTCAACTGCAATACGCAATTTTACACTTCCGTCATAAGTCGGATTAGGGTAAGCGTACGTTTTTTCTTTATCAAATAATGATTCTTCCGGGACTCGTTTTGGAATATTTAGATGGAGTGTGCGGGTATTACCAAAATCATGATGGGTAGATGTCCATTCATTTCCATCATTCTCACTTATTTCATCAAAAAGCCAAATAGCCGATTCAGTAACAATGGCATTTCTCCCATCATACTCACTTAAACATACCAGATTACCATAATCAGTAAATCGATATTCAATTTCACCCTGCCAATTGATGACAATAATTTCACCTTCTGTATTTTGTACGATAATTTCAGGGTGTTCATCGCCAAAGAGGTTTTTCATTAACGCTGTTTGGCCATTAGTAATTGAATCGAGCGGAAAACCAGAAATCGAAATTTTATTCAAATGATTCGCACCTAATGTACCTGATCTATCAGTGTATAAATAATCAGTTTCACCATCCATGTTTATATCCGCATATGACCATCCATTAGAAAAATAAATAAACGGATTTAAAGTATCAATAGTACCATCGTAATTAATAATTATATTATTTAAAATATATTCTTGAGGAAGTCTTAAATATCTATGATTACTAAACGTATTATTGACAAAAATAATCGTATCCCCAATTAATAATGTGTCATGATGAAAAAGAAAAATTGATTCATTAGAATTCCATTCAAAAAAAGAAATTTTCGTTGAATCACCGATTAACTCATTAATGACTAAACGCTCTTTGGCATTTTTAATGGTTTCAACAGAAAAATCATAAACTTCGTTTTCAGTATCATAAAAAGAAACCCGATTTAGCATATCCCCCTCCTGGACAACCCATAAACTATCATTCCCGCCAACAATTTCCATTGTCCCGTCATTATTAAAATCATAGATCAGTCCAATGTGTAAAGGCGTATTAGGAAATCCATCCGCCAGCATTGCATTCATGACTGAAAAGGACATCGTGTCACCAGGTAAACCGATATTATAGATACTTAAATATGTCGATGCACCATCATTGTTTTTTGTGTTGGGATATGTAAATGGACCGAATTCGATTGGCTTTCCTTCAAAATTCGGATAAAGACTTTCGTATTCCGGGTTCCCCTGAAACCACATATCGCCAAAATAACCGCTTGAAGGGTCCGCAAAGAGGAAAATATCGGGATACCCAATATCTTGTGCTCCATCGGCTTCTTCCAAGTCTATTCCGCGATTTTCCCGGTCACCATTAATAGAATAAGCAGCATACCCGGCATTTATACGATTTTCATCAATATGCCAAATCAAAAGACCGGACGCTGGTAATCCCAAATCGTAAGACGGAATTGATTTAACAACACCGTTGATATCCATATCATCAGTGGTCAATACAGAATCAAATAATATTTCCACTAAGGGCGGATATCGTTCTTTACTATTTTGTTCGTACACTAAATATCGGGAAGAATCGATGGATACATTCTCACGAAATCGGTTTATTCTGTTCTCGATTAAAAAATACTCATTTTCATTGATATCTATTTGTACAATATTGTTATCAGAACGGCGGGGCAAATTGATATTTGAACCGGGCTTAACTACAACAGGCTCCTCCCAACCTGCAAAGATACGTGTCCAGGCGTTTGGGGGTGATGGAATCAGTCCACGGCCATTATTTGATCCCTGATCCATTAGTCCAAAAACTCCAATCCCACTTTGCCCGGATTCCGTATCCCACAATGGTGGAAGTCCGATAGCAAAACCTACCATAAGCGCAAAAGTACCTGTTAATCCGAATTGGTACTCACAAGGCGTTTCCGTGCCTGCAAACATTTGATCTGCGCTACTAAAAAGTAGATGGTTTTGTGTTTCAGGAATAATAATACCATGCAAAATGGATGATGTACCGATGGCTAATGGTCCCCCATTGTAATTTGTTAACATATCCGCATCAATATAAGTGGATGGTATGTCCTCGGGAGTTGGATCGAGAAATGGTAATGAAAAATCCTGACCGATTCCTGCATGAACAATGACCACTATATCGTCACTGGAAAATTCAATTCCATCAACAGAATATGCTTTCTCGATGGCATCGACGAATAATTCAGTGATGCGTTCCTCGTGTAGATCATCTTCACCATAAGGATGATAATAATTCATAAAATGATCTAAAATATAACTATATTCATTTTGGGCGGGATAGATCAGTGAATTCACCAAATCTAAACCAAATGCATTATAAGAAACAGACCGGAAATAATTGTTTAGCGCTTTTAGCTGTGATTCAAAATAGAATTTATCATGGGGCGCAGGGTCAATGGTATAAGAAGCACATGTATCAAATTCAGCTGAATATAGATAATTACCGTTGCCTGAAGTGCCGTCAAGGTCATCCTCAATAAACGATACTCGGATCACTTTTAGCGCTATATCTCCAGTAATTTCGGCAGATATAGGAATCCACATCATCAATATGATGAAAGTTGAAAATCCAGATTTCATAAACGTAATTTTAGTCTTAAAAGAATACGGAGTTTTAGAATTCCATATTCAAGGAAAACCGCATCGTATTTGCTAAAGGATGCTCTGGTTCGCCGGATGTATACCCAAAATCAAATCCATAATTGGCAAAACGTAATCCAACACCAAATGTTGGATTCATTATTTTTCCGGTCTTATCATAAAGGTATCCGGCTCTTAGAGCAAAATATTGACCGTACCAGTATTCGAGCCCAATATTATGGATCAGTTTGTCAAGTTCATTCTTAATTGACCGTTGCTCTCCGCTCCCGACTTCTTTTTGACCGAATTCGTTATATGGACCCCAGTCAGACGAACTTGGGTCACCGCCGGTGGGGACGATTTCTCCCTCACCAGTGTCAATCTTACCATTTCCATAACCAGGGCGGTCAGGATCGCCATAAGTATCATTCCAATCGTATCCGCCAATAATATGATCATAATCATCATTTGAACCATTCATATCCATATCACCACCCAACAGCCAGTCATCAACCCATGATGTAAAAATCCCAATATAAATTGGGTCAGAATGCGCAGATTCTTGCTGTCCATCCCTATTGTAACTGGCATTTTTATCCGATTCATGTCCAAATTCATCATAGCCGCCAACATATCCATCTCCATCCCAGTCCATATCAGGATATGCTGCCACAAGCAATTTATCCACGTCATAAACTAGGTTGATTTTATTATATGGTGATTTCACGATTGCATAATTCAATCCAAGAGTAAAGTTCGTTGGCTGCGGATCGGCCTGAGCTGGATCAATAAAAGAAACCTTTGGTCCAATATTGGTCATCGTCATACCCATGGTCAATCGTGGAGTTAAGAATTCTTTATGTAAATACCCAATATCAAAACCAAAATCTGTTGATGTGCCTTTCCCCTTTTCACCTCCAGCGCCAAATTCGGTCAAATGCTGATAAGATATTTTTACATTTATTCCCAATGAAGACTTGGGTGTAAGAAGTGAACTATACGACAGGGATAATGCTGTCATATAGCTTGTGAACGTGCCTAAATAATCATCCGGTGATTCACCCATTCTGATTTGTTCGCCAAGATTGAGATAAATAAGATGCCCACCGACAGTACCCAAGTATGGAATGTGTTTTCGATATGCAAAGAATTCGTAGTACATATCGTCGGCAAGATTTGGTAACCAATTCACATGCATTAATGCCATTTCCGATCCTTTTAGAAATGCAAGCCCGGCAGGGTTCCAAAATGTGGCGTAGGCATCGTCAGCGACAGCCACCTGGGCTTCTCCCATTCCTCCGGCTCTTGCCCCTGGCGAAATAAGCAGAAAGATAGCCCCAGCCTCACTTTGCGAGTAAATGGGTTTTGAAAGGACAATAAAGGCCATGGCCACGACCATGAAAAATCGTTTCATTGTTATAAACTCCTATTTTTGACAGATATACCTGTCTTGTTATTATCAATAAGTAATAACGATTTTGCTTCGATAAAGCTCCTTTTGATGACGGCGAATATATTCAGTGTCTTGCCTATAATCAAGAAATGAATATCTTGTGTGATAGTTCCCACATTTAGGGTAATAGTCCTAACGAAATGATAGGAATGTAAGTAATTAATAATACAACAATAAATCGTACAACGAAAAACGGTAGTGTTGCTTTATAAATTGTAGGCATATCTCTATCAAAACGATACGCAGACAAAAATAAATTTAATCCAACCGGTGGTGTCAAAAATCCCAGTTCGAGATTCGCAATGAATATGATGGCCAAATGAACAGGATCGACACCAAAATGAATGCCTAAAGGCATGATAAGGGGAACAATCACAATAATCGCTGAAAAAATGTCCATAAGACACCCCACAGCCAGCAGAAGAATATTTAGCATCAACAGAAAAACATATTTTGAAGTAATAGCAGTTTTAACCCATCCCAATAGGAGAATTGGAATTTGAGCATCAACCAAAAAGCTTGTTAATCCCATGGCAACACCAAGTATGATCAGTACTCCGCCGATTAATGTGGCGCAATCCAGCACGATTTTGGGAAAGTCATTTATTTTTAAATCCTTAAAAATGAATACTTCGACTAAAAAAGTATAAAAGACAATAAGTGCAGCTGTTTCCACCAATGTGGTAAAGCCGCTGAAAATTCCAATTAAAACGATTATGGGGATTAGTATTTCCCATTTTGCTTGCCAAAGGGCATTCAATATGTCAGGAGCAGAAAATTTTTCGATTAATTTTTTTACTTTTCGTTCTTGATAAATGGACCAGCCACCCACAGCAAAAATTAATATTAACCCCGGGATGAATCCGGCGAGGAAAATACTTTTAATGGAGACACCTGCAGTCACACCGAAGATAATCGCTGGTAAACTTGGAGGAAACAATAACCCTAATGAACCGGACACTGTAATTAATCCTAATGAGAATAGATCGGTGTATCCCTCTTTTCGAAGTAATGGGTATAATAAACCTCCCAATGCTAATATTGTAACACCGGAGCCACCGGTTAATGCAGTAAAGAATCCACATAATAATACAATCACCATGGGTGTTCCACCGGGTATCCAGCCAAATAAATAACGAAATACATTCACTATTCGTGTAGAAGCATTACTCTCAGCAAGTATATAACCGGCAAGAGTAAATAACGGGATTGTTGGAAGTGATGGAGAAACAACAATTCTATAAGCCTCGGCAGAAATGGCAGAAGTTGGTGTATAATTACTCCAGAAGAGGAGTCCGGCAATGCCTCCAAGACCAATAAATATTGGAGCGCCGTAAAATAGTGAAATCAGAATTGCTAAACATCCAAAGATTAATATAAAAAGATTATCATTAAATGCATCCGATAACGCTATAAACATCCAAAGAATAGTCATCATGAGCATGATACTTCTGAGAATTCTATCGGAAAAGCTACTATTGAAGATCTGAATAGCCATTAATCCAAACCCCACCGGCATTATGCTGATAACAAACCATCGTGGAATATTTGGCGTGATATTATATGGGAACTGAAATTCAATTTGCACCAATTGAAAACTTCCCCACATGAGCATAATAATGACAATAAATGATACATTTTTAGCCAGCCATCGTCCGGCATGAAACTTTTCATCCGGTCTGAACAGAGGAGTTGTTGTCAGAGCTAATAATCTATTTTGACGCGTAGCCAATATAGCGCCTACAAATCCAATCCAAAGTGTTAAATGCTGAACCAAAACAGGAGATGCCGGAACACCTGATCCACCAAATAATCTTGAAAGAGTTTCAAAAAATGGAATAATTGCCAATAAAATAAATACGGTTAAAGCTAGGATGTCCTCACCCCATTTAAGACCTAATTTCCTTGGTTGTTTAATTTCTGTCATTCGTTTAAAAATGGAATAGCAGCATCCAATGAATCTTTTTCATTCATATACTTAATGACCGTATCAAAAAGGTCTTCGCTAATATAGCTCCCACGCAGTTCACTATACCACGCATCTAAATATTTTTTCCATGCCTCTTTTTCTTCAGCGGTAGGTACATAGACCGTCAATCCATATTCTTTCATTATTTTGATAGCTTCCTCGTCCTGATGCCTGGTGTTTGCTTGATGTTGTAACCCTATATCAGAAGCGATTGCTTTCATTTTTTGCTGATGCTCCGATGGTATTCGATTCCATATTCTGGAATCAATGATAACTCCGGCGGTCAAAAGACCCCAATTTATATCGAGCATATAATTTGTCATACCAAACCATTGTTGCGATAAAGCATATAGTGGTGTGGTTGCAATGGCATCTATCAACCCCGTTTGGAGCCCCGACAGCACATCGATAGAAGCTAATGGTACCGATTGAAAACCGGCGCTCTCCCATAAATTTTGTGTACGATAATCGCCTGCCCATGTAAATATTTTCATATCCTTTAGATCATCAAGATAGACAATCGGTTTTGTCGTAAACCATTTTGCCCAGCCGATATCTGCCCATAATAATACTTCAAAACCATTTTCTCGCATGCCATCTTCTAATTGTCCTGACATTTTTTTTCTGAGCCAATCAACATCATCATAATTATCAAAAATCAACGGCAATACAAAACCACTGATATCCGGATTTACTTCTGATAAACCTTCTGATGAAATGGCAGCTGCATGAATCTGACCAATCCTCATTTTTCGAATCATGTCACGCTCATCACCTACAACGCCTCCGGGATAGATGCGTAATATTACCTGTCCATCCGTGGCTTCCTTCCATCGTTGTCCCATCTCTACAAGCATCCCGTGCCAATCCGTCCCTTCCGGCGCTAATGTGGCTAATTTAATAATTGTTTTTTTGGCGCTTAACTGGCTTACAAGTAAACCGCAAATAATGATTCGTAACATTAATTTCATTTTAATAAAATAATTCATCCTTTCTTGAAAGTAGCCATTTTGCTCTTTCTTTCGCAATAATATTTCCTAATTTTAATTCTTCAATATCTGTATCATTATCAGCTAGTACTTTATTTAATAATTTTTCAAATTCTTCCAAGTTTTGTTGACTGACTAAAACATTTTCTGCAAAGGAAACCTGAGCACTCAAATCTTGTCCATGTGACAGGTTATTTACTTTTTCATAATGTTTTACTGCTTCGTCCACGTTTTTGCCTTTTAAATCTGATCTGACCATTGAATATGATATCATAGCGGTATGTATTGCTCCATTATTCCATGAACTATCGACGTTTAAAGCAGATTTGAGTAAATAGCCTATTTTCGGCAATTGGATCACCCATTCGGGTTTACCGCGACTGGAACTAATTGCACCCCCTAAGGCTGCAGCCCACCAATATAAATAGGGGACATCTTTTTCTGTAAATTGATGTGAATTATTTTTCGCTTTTGCCGGTATCGTAAAATCCGGGTAGTGTAGTCTTACAGCTGCTTCTACATTATTTATTGCTATTTCAAAACTTTTCAATGCGACATCAAATAGTTCTTTACCAGAATTGAAATCTGATTCGACGAGTCTATCTGCTTCTTCTACAACAAATGCAAATGTATACTGTGTGCGCAATTGGCAGGCCTTTAATAATAAGTCCGGATTATGCTTATCCTGGATCAATTTTCTTTCAGCACGTTGAACCTTTTTATAAAATATATTTTTCGATAATTCCGGATAGTGGTCTAAATAATACGCAGTAGTACAAGAAGACATTACAACCAAAATAATAGAAAAAATGATTTTTCGAAGTTGATTTTTAAACAGCATTTTATGAAAAAGAAAACTGAATAAAATTATGAATAAACCTAATTGACGAGATCACTATATAGAGGAAATGCTTTACATAATTCGTTCACAGATTTCTTTACAGAAAAAATAACAGCTTCATCATCAATATTATTGATGATTTGATCAATCATGTTACCGATTACAGTCATTTCACCCTCTTTCATTCCCCTTGTCGTAATTGCAGGAGTGCCAATTCGCATACCACTGGTAACAAACGGACTTCTTTCATCAAAAGGTATCATATTTTTATTAACGGTGATTCCGGCTTTTTCCAATGCTTTTTCTGCAGACTTTCCGGTCACGCCCTTGTTGGTTAAATCAATTAAAACCACATGAGTATCCGTGCCACCTGAAACGAGATTATAATCTTTCTTGAGTAATTCTTCAGATAATCGCTTTGCATTCAACACAATTTGCTTTGAATACATTTTGAACTCCGGTTTTAGCGCTTCGCCAAAGGCAACTGCTTTTGCAGCAATAATATGCATCAACGGACCCCCTTGAATGCCCGGCATTACCATTGAGTCAATTAATTCTGAAGTATTTTTAACACGACCGGATTTGGGCGCTACAATTCCAAAAGGGTTCAGGTCATCTTGACCCATCATAATCATACCACCACGTGGTCCACGAAGTGTTTTGTGGGTGGTGGTTGTAATCACATCGCAATATGGCATAGGCGATGGGTGCAGGCCTGAAGCTACTAATCCGGAAGGATGGGCGATATCTGCCATAAGAAATGCTCCCACTTCATCTGCAATATTTTTAAAATCTTCAAATTCAATAAACCGTGGGTAGGCACTTCCCCCGCAAATGATCAACCTTGGTTTATACTCTTTGGCAATCTTCAGAACGTCATCAATATTTACACGACCTGTTTCACGACTAACTTGATAGGAAACACTATTAAATAATTTTCCGGAAAAATTGACAGTGCTTCCGTGGGTGAGGTGACCACCATGAGCTAAATCCAACCCCATTATCGTTTCGCCGGGCTTTACAAACGTCATCAACGCTGCCATATTTGCTTGAGAACCAGAGTGGGGCTGAACGTTTGCATAGTCTGCGTTGAACAACTCCTTAGCCCGATTGCGTGCAAGGTTCTCTGCTTCATCTACGTGCTCGCAACCTCCGTAATATCGTTTTCCGGGGTAACCTTCGGCGTACTTATTTGTCATAACACCGCCTGCCATTTCCAGCACGGGATAACTTACAAAGTTTTCTGAGGCAATGAGCTCGAGAGTTGAAGATTCACGCTCGATCTCATTATGAAGAATATCGAACAACTCAGGATCTGAATCTCTCAAGTAGGACATGAATGGCTGCTGTTTTATTGAATTACCATTTAGGGTCTTTTTGCAATTTCTCTTGAACCCAGTTATAGCATTCACCATGTACTGTGACATAACGCTGGTTTTTTACATCGTCATCCAACATAAACCATTGAGCGCGGGTAAAGAGTACTTCGTTATCTATTAGCCAAGACCGAGAGCTTTTATAGCTGATGCTATTTAGTTCTTCTGCCTTCTTAAAATTATTAAATGCTAATGTTGCAACGATCCTATCATCAATAGATATTTCTTTAGTTCTGCAATCTTGGAATGATTTGTAATATACATTTCCTTTCCTACCGTAAGAATCACCATTTGTTTTATCCATTGAAATTATTTTCTCTGCCCACCTAAGGGCCTTTGCATAATTTTGTCCAGCGGTATTCACATCACATATTTTTAATGCAACTTGAATATCACGTGGATTTAATTTGAACAACTCTTCATAAGCGTTCGAAGCATCATCTAATTGATCCGCTGCGTAGTATGCTTGACCTAATTTTCTATAGGCTTGTTTACTGGAATTATCTATTTTAATAACTTTTTTCAATATATCAACTGCTTCTTGTGGTTCATCATTCGATAATAGTCTATCGGCTAAGTCTGTTCCGAAGGAAACATTATCAGGATTGGTTCTAAAGCGTTCACGATAAACATCCAGTGGATCCTTCCCTGTTAATTCGTATACAATAGCAATGTCACTCTGGGCTTTTTCATTCGCTGGATCAATTTTAAGTATCCCTTCCAAAATATCGATTTGGTCGTCGTATAATTCTTGTTTACCATAAAGTTCTGATAGATCCATTTTAATCTGTATATCATCCGGTACCAATTCGGATAAACGTATTAATGTATTAATCTGTAAATCTGATTTATCTTGTTTTGAATAGGCGTAAGACAGCCGTTTTAGTAACTCGACATTATCTGGTAAAAGTTGTAATCCTTTTACTAACACAAATTCAGAACTATCAAACTGTCCCAAATATTCATGAGCAATTGCATAATATTGGTATACTTCAACCGGGTCATCACGATCACATCCTAATTCAACTAACTCATGATAAACCCGAATGGTTGAATTCCAATCTCTATTTTTATAATATTCTGCTGCGCTGCTCATTAATCGCGGGCATCGAATATCCCGTAATGAATCAAGATATGCCTCGTATGCAGCATCTTCGCCGCTGCCATCTTCTTCTGGTGGTACACACATTGATATAAATATTGATATAATACCAATACCGACTAATTTTGAAAATCGAAATTCTTTCATGTATTTATCCTTAATTATGACGACGTTTAACAAACCAAAGATCACCAATCTGAACGCCGAATGTTATTTGCTGAATTATTTCGTTCGATATCATTTCACCTGATCGTAATCCATATTTATAAGCAAAGTCTAATTGATTTTTTGCCATACCGAATTTAATACCAAACCCTGCAGTTAAGCCAAATTCATTCACCCCTGAATCGTTATTCAATAAATTATCGTATCGGAAATACATTCCGCTGCGGTACTGCATTTTTTGGGATAATTTAAAAGCATCACCTAATGAAAATTTTGATACACTGATGGAAATTTGATTTGATTGATCAATATATAACGATTTCAATGGAAATAATTCACTCCTTTTATTTCCATTATCATTCCAATGATGAAATTCTGCCATTACATGGGATTTATTTTTTAATTTAAAATCCAAACCGAATCCAAATTCAAATGGATCATAAATATTTTTATATGTTATTTTTTCAGCTGTTGGAACACTGGACGGATTTGGACTATCACTTGGGGGACTTGTATCAAAATAACCGTTTTCATTTACATCCTCAAAAGGTTGAAATGACAGTTGATTTGCCTTAAGAGCTTTTATGGAGCCCGATATCATTAAATAAATATTTGCAGGGATTTTTCCTTTATTAAATCGAGTTGAACTCATGAATAGTTTGTAGAGGGATCCATCATATATGTGTCTTTGATAATAATGATAATCACGATCATCGAATCTCAATTTCGTATCTTTTCGATAGGAACCAAATAAGATATCTAACTCAATCGCTGCTCCTTCGGTTGCAGTTATTGGGAAACGTAAAGCTGTGTATATTGAAGAAATGCCACCGGAACCATCAACAAAATGTTGTGTACTTAATGTATCACCCTTAACAATAAATTCACCCATTGATGAACCAATTAATGAAAGTTTTTGGTCAAATATTGGTTTTACTCCAAACCCCCAAGCATAATTTCTGCCTATTGATACTGCAAACTGCAAACAGCTAAACCCGGTTTGTCCATTCGTTCCCAGATTGCTAGCGGCTTCAGTACCTGAAAAATTTCCAGCTAGATAAGCGAATTTCAAATGATTCCACGTGACTGGATTCGATAAAGATACATTTTCAGTAAACGAGGGAATAATACCACGGCTGCTCATTGATAATGCCGAAGCACTATGAGTGAAAGACATTTCTCCCAATCCGTATGCAGTATGAATAGATTGACCAGAAACAATCGAAATCGTTAGTATAATTAATAAGTTACGGTGCCACATATTGAATAAATAATTTTGGAAAAAGAAGAGAATCCGCGCTTGAATACAAGTGTACGGTTGAATGAATATTATTATTGACGCTTGAATACAATTTTATACCAAGATTATCAATATGATCAAAATAATGATCCTGTAAAAATCGTTTTATGTTAAATACTACTTTATTATTCGAAACAGTTCCACTAGTTGTTAAATAGCTAAAAGTAGCAAAATCGTCCTCATCAAAATAAGTAAAACCATTAAGCTCAACCGTATCTTGAAGGGGTATAGCATATATTGTAAAAGATGAAATATTTGTATCCGGTATAATGTGAAACGTGAGTTCAGCTTTATCAAATGTTGTCTGATTTGGCAGGTCCAATGAATCAAGAAAATCCAAATTAATAAGGCTGCGCAGCCCCTTTCCTCTGCTAATGGATATGAATGAAGAATCATTTTCACTTATATCAGGTGGAATTAAGATACTCAAATCACTGACAACATTAAATGATCTTTGCAAGGTATCAGTTTGAGTGTCCTGGGATGTATCTGCTGAATCAGCATAAGTAAATTGTTTAAAATAAACATCAAGTTTCGGTGTTGTATTTTCAGAAGAAAAATACTCCCGGCTATAAAAAGAATGCAAATTACCATCATCTTCATCCAGGGTAAGCATCACCGTGTAGTTAAGGGAGGAATCCATAAAAGTGGAATCAAGCATGTTTGATACATCGAAGCGCACTCTAAAGACCGAACTGGCAATCGTATCAACCATAATTTCGGCCTCATCTTCAGATGCAGAAGCCTCAAATTGTGTTAACGCCATTTCTGTATCAGTGAAATTCAAATAATGTGATTTAGATTCACTGAATACGGAATCACCAGCGTTTGGGAAGGAAAAAAGTGAAAAAGAGACCGGATTAATTAATGTATCAGTGGCTAAATATACCGTAAAAAATGCGCTATCAATTACAATATTAGTATCTAATAATGACGCATACGATAATAGTACAGATTCAGAGGATATAAAAGAGGTTTTCAGTAAAACAGCTTTATATTCAAATTCATCATCAACACCTAAAGTCAGACGTGTTTTACTGCCGATTGAGGGTGGAATTTGATATGTAACTCCCCCAATATTGTAAATACTCAATGTATCTAATTGTAAATTTTCATTGCTCAAGTCCGCTTGCAATGGTTCTTCCATACAACCATTTATGGATATGAGGAACGTTCCTGTGACCAGGAGAGATGTTAGATGCAATAGTTTCATAGAATCGGCGTATATACGAAAAACTAACCGTTAAGTTTCTCAAGGATTTTATCAATGTCATCAGCTACTGACTGATAATCGACAACTTCTTCTTCGGGAACTTTAACAGTCTGAACTTTTTCCTTCACAGCACTAATTGCTGGAAGGGATAATAATTTTTCAGTCAAATTATTAGACGGTGACTCTAAAGCAATAAACATATCTGCATATTCAGCCGCAGCTTCATAAGCATTTACGGAACCGTTTTTAAGCATAGATGGTGTTTTGAGTCCTGCTTTTTCAAATGAAGGCTGCGTAAATGAATTGTACTCATCGTCCATTCCATGAACCAGCAGTACCGTTTTAATTTTAGAATAAAAATCATCATTTTGATATATTTCTTTATATAAAGCAGGTACAAACGAAGACTGCCAGCCGTTACAAAGAAAAATATCAGGTTTCCAAAACAAGTGAGGTAAGGTCGCCAGAGTTGCTTTACCAAAAATAGCATATCGTTCATCGTTATCTGACAGAATACGACCATTTTTAGACTTATATACCAGATTAGTTAATGGTTTAAACCACTTAGTATCTTCCAGAAAATACACTTGAACTCTCGTCTTTGGAATGAAGGCGCTCTTAGCAGATAACACCATTTCGCTACCATCGTACTCAAAAGGAATTTCACGAAGACGAATTACTTCCCGTAGGATATATTTTCGCTCACTGACATAACCGTATTTGGGAATGATCGTTCGAATGTCATGATCCTTTCCTTGTAGGATGAGTGGTACTTTGGTAGAAAAGGGGGCTAAACTCGATGTATTTGCGAAAGGAATGATTTCCGTGGTCATATAAAAGATTTTACTCATAAAATTGAACTTTTCTTATTCGATGGTTAACTGTTTAATTGTTTTATCGGCACGATCATAAAATTCGCTTCCAGGGAAATAATCAACAAGTCTTTGAAATTCTTCTTTGGCTTTTTCCAAATTCCCCATACTTTGATAGGCCAAACCTAATTTTAATTGGGCATCATCATCCTTGTCCGTCCCGGAAAACGTAAATACTTTTTCGAATTCAATGATTGCGCGCTTATAATTTTTTTGAGAATAATAACATTCTGCCAGCCAATATTGACTATTATCGGCTAAATCGTTTTGTGGATCACTAATTACTAATTTTGAAAAGCCTGAAATCGCTTGAGCATAAAGGCTGTTTTGGTAATTACTTAAACTTTCTATATATATTCTTTTATATTCGGCCGGGTTGATCCTTGAACTTGGTGAAGCAGGCGTTTGATCTTTTCTAATATTATATAACTCAGTAAAACTATTTGCAAGAGTAACAATTTTATTTTCAATCATGACGAGTTGAGCCAATACCTCGAAATTTGTGCTGTCTGAATAGGCTGCTTTATCTTCCAGTAACCGAATTTTATTTTGGATTGTATTAATCCGATTTATAATCATAATAGCTACGGAATCCGTTTGCTTCTTAGATGCAACGGTTGCTTTCAAAGTTGATTGAATTTCCGGTAAAAGGATATTTAATTTTGTTTCCAATTCGTCAATCCGAATGCGCTGACTTTCAATTTTATCATTTAAAATTTTAGTCTGTCTCTCGCTTTGAGGAAGCGCTGTTACCGATAAACATATCAGAACGATGGATGTTTGTAAAGTTTTCTTAATCATATATTTTCGCATTTTTTCTTTAAAATGAAGGGTGGGAATTTATCAAGACTTCAGGAAGTATCATTGTAATTTTTAATAATCTTTGGGATCGATACTTAAATTCATTATCAATCCAATCATGATAAAACTTGAAAGCAAAAATGATCCGCCATATGATACAAACGGCAACGGGAGACCTTTAACTGGAATCATTCCGACGGTCATTGCAAAATTTACAAAAACATGAGCTGTAAAAATGGAAGCGATACCTATAATTGTTAAGCTTGAAAACCGATCATCAACATTATAAGCCAACCGAACCGTTTTAAGAATAAATACAGTGAAAATGGCTACAAGAATAATTATAGCGATAAAACCAAATTCCTCCCCAATGACAGACACAATAAAATCGGATTCTTGTACCGGTAAAAATTTAAGATGAGTTTGGGTCCCTTGCCCCCATCCTTTTCCCAACAAACCTCCGGCGCCAATAGCAGTTTTACTTTGGATAATTTGATATGCAGCCCCGAGAGGATCTAACTCCGGATTAAATAATGTTAGTATTCTTTTTTGCTGATAATCTTTTAGCATCCCCCATAATACAGGTGATAATAATCCTAAAAACACGTTAGAAAAAAATGTTGAAATGCCAAACATAATGGTCGGTTGAGCTCTATAAATAATTACCATCATTAAAACAGCCCAAATGGTAAATGACAACCAGTGGAATGCTGATAAAATACTGATTAAGGGCGCTAAAAACAGGAAAAGATGAAATGGTCGAGACCCTGCCCAATAAAGCATTGGTAATACAGGTACCATAATGATAATCGCCGTTCCCAGATCGGGTTGGTTTAGAATGATAAATGACGGAATTAATGCAATGGAGATTGGTAAAATATTCGCCGAAAAATACGTCATTTGCAAATTATGATCCGATAAGTAGCGAGCTAAGGCGATAACCACAATCCACTTAACAAATTCTGAAGGTTGAAAACCGACGGGAAGACCCAAATCAATCCAACGGTATGTATTTGCAATTTCTCTACCGAAATATGGAATGAGGACAAAAACCATTATGACGCCAAATAGACCATAAATATATCGATGGATTGTGTGTCGAGGTATCATGAAGGTTGTTAACAGACCTATAAATGCTGGAATAATGAAAATAAGCTGTTTATAAAACGATTGATTGATTAAGGTTGATGATTGACCTGATTCGATACTTTTAAGAGTTATTAAGCCAATCGCAAAAAGAACTAATGCAAGTATTAAGACGGTATAAAAGGATGATCTGAATTTCAGAAATATTAATTTAATCATTGGGAAAATGCAAGTATTTCAGATTCTTTTGAAGAGAACAAAAACTCAAAAATAGATTTGGCAATAGGAGCAGCTGTGGCACCTCCGTGTCCACCGTGTTCAACCAGAATTACAACCGATGCAATGTTGTTCTGATGTTTTGCATACCCAATATACCATGCGTGATCATTACCATGTGGATTTTGCGCAGTACCGGTTTTTCCTGCCACAATAACTCCTGGGATTTTAGGGTTTGATCGCTTGCCTGTTCCCTGTGAGGAAGTAATTACTTTTTGCATATAGAGTTCTGTTTTATCCCATGTATTATTTGAAAAATATGATATTTCAACTTTCTCTGATTCTTGGCTCTTTAAGAAGTGAAGTACCCGGGAATGTCCTTTTGTAGCAAGTAGATTTATATATTGAAGCATTTGTATTGGTGTAGCTACTAATTCTCCCTGCCCCAATGAAATATTTAATAAATGCCCTTTTGACCAACCCCAACGCCCATAGTGCTTATTCATAAAGGAAGAGGTTGGAACGATACCTATTGCTTCCGAAGGAAAATCAATTCCTGTTTTATTTCCAAAACCAAATAATCGGCATGACTCTGACCATTCATCAAGGGATAGTCGTTGCACGAGATCGTAAAAATAAATATTACATGATTGAGTTATGGCCTCTTTAAGATTAACCGGCCCGTGACCGTCTTCTTTCCAGCAGCGAAAATCACGGTTTCCCAATGTATATACACCCTTACAATCAACTGTTTCTGAAAAGCTGATTTTTCCTTTTTCCAACAGAGTCATTGCAGTAATCATTTTTAATGTGGAACCGGGTGGATATAAGCCATGGGTAATCCGGTTTAACAACGGTTTTTCAGGGTCACTGAGAATTTTTTTCCAATCATCAACTGAAGTTTTTCCAGTAAATAAATCTGCCGGATAATCCGGTTTGCTTACAAAAGCCAATATTTCTCCTGTATTTGGATTTGATACCAAGGCAACACCCTTTTGACCTTCTAATCTTTTTTCTAACATTTCTTGCAAAGGCAGTATAATGGACGTCACCAAATTATCACCGGGAACTGCATATTCAGCCTTCTTGTCTGTTGATATACCAATTTCCCGACCGAATGCATCAACCTCCATGAAATATACACCCTTTTTTCCCCGTAATTTTTTCTCGTATACTTTCTCTAATCCTCTCCAGCCAACTAAGTCACCATATACATACTTGTCAGGATCAGTTAATTCATTTATAAGTCCATGATCAACTTCTTTTACATAACCCAGTAAATGCGATGCATTGATTCTATTTGAATAAGTTCTTTCGGGAAACTGAGTATAGTTTATTCCTGTCAAGTCTGTTTTATGTTCTTCAATACGACTTAATTGATCAAAGGTCAGATCTTTTGCGATTCTTGATGGTAAAAATTTTCCTCGGTAATATTTTTCATAATTTGTTTTTAAAACACCCGTATCAATACCGGTACATTGATTGATAATATTGAAAATTTTGCGCTTATCAGCCATTTCCCCTGGAATCCCCGTTAAGACATAAGTCGGATAATTATCTACGATAATTTCACCATTTCTATCAGTAATTAGTCCTCTGGGTGCATTTAATGAAATGGCTCGAATTCTGTTGACATAAGCTTTCTTGGAGTATTTTTCATACGAGTATACCTGTATACTAAAAAACCTAATTAGAAGTGACATCATTAATAGAATGACAATGCCACTTGAGATAATCATTCTTCTCTTTGGTATTGTATTAGCTGCTTTCAGCACGAGAAAATAGACTAAATGGAATGATTAATTGAAGAACGATGATAAAACCCATCGTATAACCGGTCGTGAAAAACCATGTTTGAACAAACAGCATTTTGTCAGTCTCATATAAATACTGATATCGAATATAGCAATACGTTAAAAAATGAAAAGCCATAATTCCGATCCATGATAAATGATAATACAATGGAATTAACCGGTTGTACTTATCCTTTAATAAACCGGATATATAGCCGATAATTGAATAGGATAATGATGAAAGTCCAAAATAGGAGCCTACTGCAGAAAGATCTGTTAATAATCCCAGGAGAAAACCGGCAATAACACCATAAAATCGCCCGTATTTGATGGCAATATATAAGACAAATATTGACATGAAATCAGGGCGTATCATATTGATCGACATTAACTCAGACAAATAAAACTGAACAATAAAAACAGCAATTAAAATCAAAAAGAATTTATTCCACTTCATGATTCTGCCCCGTAATTACAAATAGATTTATTAATGATCCCAGTTTTACGGGATATCGAACAGACACTATTTTTTGAAAACTCCCAATTTCATTCTGAATGCCAATCACTACACCAACCGGGAGGTTTTTTGGATAAATGTCACTAAATCCAGATGTAATTACCCGATCTCCAATTTTTATATCAGAATTTTTTTTGATTTCTCTAATCTCACACAAATCACCATACACCCATCTCAAAATACCCCTGGCACCTGATGGATTAACCTGAACGCTTAAGCGAAAGTTTACATCATTCAATATTTGAACTATTGAGCTTTTATCTCCAACAACGATGATTTTCCCAACTACACCCTTGGGTGTAATAACAGACATGTTTTTATTGATACCCTGTTGACTTCCAACGTCGATTGTCAGAGTGTTCATATTCGATGTAATACCTTTATTAACTACTTTTGCAGGCATTAATTGCAACTGGCTCTCCCGTTTATAACTCAACATTTCACGTAGCCGCAGGTTTTCGACTGCCAGGTTGCGCATGGATTCAAGCTGTAGAGAATAAATAATATTTTCTTCCCTAATGAGAGCTGCTTCTTCATCCACGACCGCCATAGATCTGAACCATGAAATCGGTTTGTAAATGAATGTAAAAATATCATTTGCTTTGCCACGAAAAATAACAATATCGGTGGAATCATTAGATAGTAATAATGTAAAGGATATAATGATGGCGATGATAAAAACAAAGTGATCGCGCTGACGGATTAAAGAAAGGTAAAACTTCCTCATTTCGATTTAAGGTTGGCTATTGTGATCAGTAGATGTATTGATTAATAGGCGATCAGACATTTAAATGGTTACCAATTCATATCAGATTAGGACGGGCCTGTATTTAGGAATATCCTCCAGCACTTTCCCAGTTCCTTTAACAACTGAAATCAATGGTTCTTCTGCTGTATTTACGGGAACATTTGTACGTTCACGAATAATCTGGTCCATTCCCTTCAGCAAGCTGCCGCCTCCAGTCATAATAATTCCTCTATCTAATATATCAGCTGCTAACTCTGGAGGCGTTCTTTCCAGGGCTCGTTTGACGGCTTCAACAATACTATTGACCGGGTCTTTTAATGCTTGTCGAATTTCATCGGAAGACACTTCGATCGTCTTAGGAATACCGCTGACCATATCACGACCTTTCACAGAGATTGTTTCCGTGGTCATTCGCATGGCAGAACCAACAGATATTTTTATAGCTTCACCTGTAGCAAGACCAATATCTAATTTATGCTCATTTCGAAACCACATAACAACGTGCTCATCCATTTCATCTCCAGCAATTCGAATCGTTTCTTTCGTTACAACACCATTGAGAGCAATAACGGCGATTTCAGTAGTACCACCACCAATATCAACAATAATATTCCCTATCGGCTGACTAATGTCAAGACCAATGCCGATGGCAGCGGCAACCGGTTCTTCGATTAGATATACTTCTCGAGCATTCGCACGTTCTCCAGAATCTTTTACTGCACGTCGCTCAACTTCTGTAACTCCCGAGGGAACACAAATCACCATCCTTGGGCGTGCCAAACGATTGATATTTATTTTTCGAATGAAACCTTGAAGCATGCCGTCTGTCATATCAAAATCAGCGATTACACCATCTTGGAGAGGTCGTATTGTTTCGAGCTCTCGATGGGTTCTTCCTAGCATTGCTTTCGCCTCATTTCCAACGGCGACTATTTTACCATCTAGTACAGATCGCGCAATAATAGATGGTTCGTTAATCATGACTCCTTTTCCATTTACCCATAAAAGTGTATTTGCGGTACCAAGATCGATAGCAATATCGCCGGATACCCAGGAAAAGGAATTTAATAAAGTGGATAAAAATGCCATTTCTTAAGTCTCGGATTATTTTATGTTTCTGATAGAAGTAATAAAGTTAACCCAAATCAATGCTATTTTCCTTATGAATTAACTATTTTTAATGGGAATAATGATGTGCCATTTGTATAAACATACAATCATCTGTAACGCTGTGGAAGACGTATAAACAGCTTCCTTAAATCTTAAATTCGCCGGCTCTGAAATGCTGTAGTTTGGATAGAGTTGAAGTTTGGTGTTTCATTGAACCTACAATATTAATTTTCCACTAATCTCTGATATTCTCACTCATTTGTGCACATATGATATGTATCAACATTTGTGCGTATATACCATATTACTTAATGCAATTGTTTAATCGATTTCAACTCTACTTTGGTCGCCAAGTATAAAGCGATGTGTAACAGGTTTAGATTTTGACCGTAATAATTGGACATCGCTCCCGAGAAGTGATGCCTCAATTCTTTGAGAAATATTATGAATATTGCAATCATTCATCAAAATAGAATATTCAATCTCGCTGTTCACAATATTACATCCGTCTCCAACCGCTGTGTAGGGTCCGACATAGGCGCCTTTAATTCTTACATTTTCGCCAATCACAACAGGGCCTCTGATATTTGAATCAATAATTTCAGAACCTTCTCCGATGATAACCCTTCCGGCAACAGTTGACAATGAATCAATATTCCCCAAACGATTATCTTTTATATTATCCAACACAAGTCTGTTGGCTTCCAAAAGATCTGATGGTTTACCAGTATCTTTCCACCAGCCGGTTATTTCTGAATAGGTAACAGAATATCCTTTTTCTAATAAAAATTGGTGGGCATCTGATATTTCCAATTCGCCACGATCTGATGGCATAATATTATTTACGGCTTCAAAGATGTGGCTGTCGTAGACATAAATCCCTGTAACGGCTAAATTACTTTTTGGTTCGGTTGGCTTTTCCTCAATACCAATTATGTTACCATCTTTCACATCTGCTACCCCAAATCTATTTGGGTCGGGAACTTTACTTAATACGAGATGACAATTAGAGCCATTGGATTGAAATTTATTGACAAATTCATTAATTCCTCCGACCAGAATATTATCGCCCAAATAAAACACAAACGGATCACTGCCAATGAAGTTCTCAGCGATTTTTATAACGTGTCCAAGACCTAATGGAGCCGACTGTTCTATGTAAGTAATATTTAAACCGTAATCATTTCCATTACCAAATGCATTTTCAATTGAAGTATCGTTTTCGTTTATAACAACACCAACGTTCACGATACCGGCATCAGACGCATATTCCAATGCATACGCTAACATCAGTTTATTTGCGATAGGAATAAGGTGTTTATTTTGCGTATGCGTTATGGGGCGTAACCTGGTACCATGCCCACCTGCAGTGATTAATGCTTTCATTTTAAATATTTTCCTTTTCTAATTACTATTTACCCGCCACGACGGGTAGGCATTCACCAGTTACCAATAACCGTTTTCCATCTTCCGTATTACATATTACATTTTCCATCTTCCATATTACATCTTCCATATTACAT
>CAZBEY010000005.1:0-55981 GCA_964491015.1 uncultured bacterium
CTGCCTTATGAACCTGGCTGAATTATCAATTCCATTAAAAATTCGCTTAAAAACGGATCTCCCCGGAAAAGATTCCCAACTAAAAATGGGAATCAAATCCAAACCTTTGTATAATTTCACCAATAAGGAAGAGGATGCCAAACCGTCTGCTGTCCTTATTCTGCTCCATGAGCATCATAACGAAATCTGTTTTTTTCTGACAGAAAGAACTCATACGGTGGAACATCATCGGGGGCAAATTTCGCTCCCTGGGGGTACGCAGGAACCGGGTGAAACGTTATGGGAAACCGCCCTCCGGGAAACGAATGAAGAAATCGGCGTTCGAACAAATGAAATAAAATGCTTGGGTGCATTATCTCCTTTGTTTGTTATTGTAACAGGTTTTATGATATACCCGTTTATCGGAATGAGCCATTCAAAATTAGAGATAACCCCCGAGCCAAATGAAGTGGAAACTGTGTTCCCGGTGGCGGTGAATGATTTTATTGATGACAAAAATATGAAGATAGAAAATAGGAATATCAGGGGATTTGATGTCAATGTCCCTTATTTTCACTTTAACAATTACAAGGTGTGGGGAGCCACATCCATGATTTTATCGGAATTCAAAACAATATTGGAAGAATTGATGAATGAATAGAATAGGTATAGACCTCGGCGGTACCAAAATAGAAGGCATCCTTCTGGATAGGGATGGAAACACGATTGACCGAAAACGTGTCTTCACCCAGCGGGAAGATGGTTATAAAGCCATCATCAATCGAATTTCAAATTTGGGGAATGAACTTATTTCCAAAGCAGATTCTGTTCAACAGGTCGGTATCTGCACACCGGGAGCCGTTGATCCAACTGTAGGGATGATGAAAAACAGTAATACCATTTGCCTCATTGGCCAACCTTTGCAGCAAGACCTGGAAAAGCAATTCAATGTACCCGTTCAGATGGAAAACGACGCCAATTGTTTTGCTCTTGCAGAAGCGACCATGGGTGCTGCCAAAGGACATGGTGTGGTGTTTGGAGTCATCATGGGGACGGGCGTTGGCGGCGGCATCGTAATCAATGGTAAAATCCATCGGGGGCCCAATCATATTGCCGGTGAATGGGGTCATCATGTGTTATATCCCGATGGTCGTGATTGTTACTGCGGAAATAAGGGATGCACCGAATCTTATATTAGCGGTACTGCCTTGGAAAAGGAATGGCTGGAACTAACGGGGAATAAAATGATGACCACTGATATTATTGATGAAAAACTTTATCGTGGCTATCCCCAATGGAAAGAGAATTTTATTCTGAATTTCGGTAGAGCTTTGAGCCATATAATCGATATTCTGGACCCGGATGCCATCGTATTGGGCGGCGGTTTATCAAACATTGAATGTTTATATAGAGAAGGGAGAGACTCCGTCTACCGGGAAACATTCAGCGATCATGTGGTAACACCTATTTTAAAGAATAAATTGGGTGATTCAGCCGGCGTCTTTGGGGCAGCGTTTTTAGGAGAATAATATGAATTTGGGGAAGTGGCTTAATTCAATGACATGGGTAGAGCACGTTGTAATCTTACTTCTATTTGCTATCGCCGGTTATGGAGCTCATCTATCCATGATTGGGTTCCGTAACCTGGTAGAAAAGACACACAAAAGTCCCTATACAAATGAATTTAGGGCCAGTCCTTTTATGTTTTTTGCCTTTGCGATTCCTTATACGATTATTCTCTACAAAATTTTTGGCAGTTATATTGTAGAATTGATGAAATCTATTTTTTAAATTTTTTCCTCATTGCGTCCATGGCTTTCCAAGCCAGTTTGGGTACTTTATCCAATTCATTAAACTCCCCGGCGCCTTTCAGCCATTCTCCTCCATCAATAGTTACAACTTCTCCATTTATATAACCGGCTTCATCGCTTAGGAGATAGGACGCCAGGTTGGCCAACTCTATATGTTCACCAAAACGCTTTAGGGGTACGCGGTTTTTCATTTTCTTTTCGATTCCAAGTCCTGGGGGAGCCAATCTTGACCATGCACCCTCAGTAGGAAAAGGTCCTGGTGCAATAGCGTTCGTACGAATACCATATTTCGCCCATTCAACCGCTAAAGATCGGGTGATTGCCAATACACCTGCTTTTGCTGCTGCAGAAGGAACAACATAACCTGATCCTGTCCACGCGTAGGTTGTAACAATATTCAGTATGGTCCCACCACCTTGCGCAATCATTTCTTTTCCGACAGCATGGGTACAATTAAAGGTACCGTTCAGAACGATATCCACAACCACTTTGAATCCGCCCGGCGACAAATTTTCTGTCGGACTAATAAAATTCCCGGCGGCATTATTCAGCAAAACATCGATTTTTCCAAATTTCTTTTTTGCAGCATCTACCATTTCTTGTACACTATGTGGTTTGCGCACATCACAGGATAAACCCAATACTTCGGCTCCGGTTTGCCTTATCTCTTCCGCGGCAGATCGGATAACGTCCTCCCGGCGGCTGGCAATGACCAGATTCGCTCCCAATTCTCCGAAACGGGTGGACATTGACTTCCCAAGGCCAGTGCCTCCTCCTGTTACAATAATTGTTTTATCTTTTAATAAATCTTCTCGAAACATTTATGCATCCTTATTTCCATTTAAGAATTTACTGATAATTTCATTTACAATTTGGGGCTGCTCCATCATGACGAAATGAGATGCCTTACTCACAACTTCCAGCTTTGAATTTGGCAGCAAATTTAATAATTCACCGGCTCCTTCTACTGGCGTTAGCCCATCCGTGTCACCATTAATGATCAGAGTTGGAATGGAATTATTTTCTAACTGGATGGGAGGCATTTCTTTCATCCCTTTGATGAGCCCCTTCATCACTGCCATTGGATTGGTATCGCTGACGGCTTGTTCTCGATTGATCAGTTCTGAACTCGTTTCCGGATGAAATGCTCTCTTTACAAATCCGCGGCTGAAAATTGGCCGCATCCATTCCAGTATAAAAACAGGTAGATTCCATATTCCAACTCCGGCAGTCAATCGGGGAACGTTCGCACCGATTAATACTAGTTTTTGTATTTCGGTTTGTTTTAAAAGTGCCATGTGCAACGCAAGGGCAACGCCATAAGAATGTGCAATAATTATATTTTCATGGCGCTTATATTTATCAAATATCGCCACTACATCCAATAACATTTCCTTGAAATCATAACCGTTTCTTGGTTTTGGGCTTCGTCCATGTCCTATTAAATCAAAGGTAGTGATTTGGTAATTATCTTTAAAATAGTCAATTTGGCATTCCCATTGATCCGCCCGGCCACCGGCACCATGAATAAATAAAATATGTTTATCACTATTAAAATTAAATGGATAAACGGCCGCTGTCCTGGCTTTTCGTATTGTTTCCAATTTGTTGATGTTTTTGAAATGCATATTTTGTTATTAATGTACTAATAAATTCTCAATAAGAATCCAATCAGATAATCTTGAATTCCTGCAATCCAATTGTCTATATTTAATTACTCTAATGATGTTGAAAATAGATTAATCCACGATCACTGACAACAAGTGCCTGATAAGAACCAAAAAACAAAGCTCTTCATTTTAGACACGAATGTTATTCTACACGATTCTGAATGTCTGTATCATTTCCAGGATAACGATGTGGTCATTCCAATCGCTGTCATTGAAGAGTTAGATAAATTTAAACGAGGAAACGAACAAGTTCATTATAATGCACGTGAATTTCTCCGCCAATTAGATAAACTCTCCTGTGCCGATCCCGAGAATGATAGTACATCTTTGGGTGAGAACCAGGGGATTGTGCGCGTTGTTATAAACCATAACTGGCATCCTGATGTTGAAGCGTCATTTCAAGAAGATAATGCCGATAATCGCATTATTAATTGTGCCTTTAAACTGAAAGAAGATAATTTGGACAGAGAGGTGGTGCTGATTTCTAAAGACACCAATATGCGATTGAAAGCTCGGTCACTAAATCTGATTGCGGAAGATTATTCAACGGATAAAGTCGAGAGCATAGAAAAAATATATACGGGAGTCAGGTTAATAGAAAATATTTCTGTAGAAGCAATCGATCAATTATATAGCCAACAGGGATTTATAGATCCCGGATTAACAGATATAATTGAAGCACCCATTTCAAATGAAAATTTTATTTTAAGGAATGGACAAAAATCAGGCTTGGCAACCTATAATCCAAGGGAAGAACATTTCACGCGGGTTGATAAGTTGAATGCCTATGGGATTACACCCCGAAATGCGGAGCAATCATTTTCCCTGAAAGCGCTTATGGATCCAGGAATACAAATCATTACCATTACCGGCAAAGCAGGAACAGGAAAAACATTATTGGCATTGGCATCAGCTTTAGAACAAAGAACTAAGTATCGGCAAATCTATTTGGCTCGCCCGATTGTTCCATTAAGCAACCGTGACTTAGGTTTTTTACCGGGAGATATACAATCGAAGATTGATCCTTATATGAAACCATTGTTCGATAATTTATCTTTTATTAAGCATCAATTCAGTAAGAAAGATAATCGTACAACTAAAATTGATGAAATGCTGGAAAGTGATAAACTGGTTATTACGCCCTTAGCGTATATACGGGGGCGCAGTTTCCAAAAAGTTTTCTTTATCGTAGATGAAGCTCAAAACTTAACACCTCACGAAATAAAAACGATTATCACCCGGGCTGGAGAAGGAACAAAATTTGTATTTACGGGAGATATTTATCAAATCGATCAACCGTATCTTGATTCTCTTTCAAACGGTTTAAGCTATCTCATAAACAGGTTTACAGGGCAACCAATGTACACCCATGTCACATTGCAGAAAGGCGAACGCTCACCATTGGCAGAACTTGCAAGCGACCTTTTGTGAGATTATTAACTGGTTCTTTTTGGCTCATCACAGTAATGCGTACTTAAAAATAAAATAGCATGTAATTCTGAAGGATTCGGATTTATCGGAGGACTGAAGAATCTCAAATGTCAGTTGATCATTTTATGCTTGAGATTCTTCACTGCCTGCCTACGCTTCGCCTCCGGCAAACAGACGTTCAGAATGACAATATTTTTTGTATATTTAATGTATGGCAAGAACATATTATGTTTATATCATGGCCAGTAATTCCGAAGTGATTTACACGGGCATGACTAACAATTTGGAAGCAATGGTTTATCAGCATAAAAATAAACTCATAGATGGATTTTCCAAATGGTACAATACGTACAAACTGGTTTGGTATGATAAAACAGATGATGTTGGAGCTGCAATTAAACTTGAAAAAAGAATAAAAGGATGGATCAGAAAAAAGAAGGTCGCTTTAATTGAAGAGAGTAGTCCAAGTTGGGCAGATTTGGCCAAAGACTGGTTTAAATAAACTGTATTGGTTTGAAAGCTTACTGTAAAAAGAAAGAAAAGTAATTGAATATTAGTGTTATTGCAATGAACCTTCTTGTTAATCCATATTTTTCAACAATCTGCCTATAGGTCGATGCAGTTACTGACCAGATTATTCCATATCAAAAAAGATGAAGGCAGACCTTTTCTGATTTTATTTATTCATTTTTTCTGCTTTTCTGCTATGGGAATTACAGCCGGATCCGCCAGAGACGCTTCCTTTCTTACCTTATTTGAAAAAACCTATCTACCCCTGATGTATATCGCTATTGCTGTAGTGATGGCCGGAGTTATACCCCTCTACACAAAATTATCCAGAAATAAAAATATCACTCACATTATTTTTATTACTTCATTGACATTCGGAATAACTATGTTTCCGTTTACTTATTTTCTTTCCGGATTGGTGATTCCATTATTTTATATATGGATAGAAATAATGATTGTGTTATCCATTACCCAATTCTGGATTTTAGCCGGTAATATATTTGATATTCGCCAGGCAAAGCGATTATTTGGCCTCATTAGCGGAAGCGGAGCCATTGCTTCCATGGTGGTTGGCGCCGGTATTCGACCATTTGTTCAAACATTCGGTTCCGAAAAACTCCTGGTTGCAACTTCATTTTTCCTGGGCATTATTTCCATTACTTCTTTACTGATAAAACCTTTTCAAACCAATCGAGAATCCGAACCGAAACAGGTAATACCGGAAGAAATAAAACCAAAAAGAGAAAAGAAATTTGATAAATATTTAATCTCCTTAATTGTTTTGATTTCCGCCATGGCGATTGTATCAAAATTTGTGGATTATCAATTTAAAATAACCGCTTCAAATGCTTACCCGACTCAGGATGAATTGGTCAACTTTTTTGGAATGTTCTATGCGGTTACCGGAGCGGCAGCCTTTATAGTCCAGTTTTTTTTCACCGGTAAGATTTTATCTAAATGGGGTGTTTTTGCAGGATTGATCATATTGCCTCTGGGTCTTTTCTCCGGATCAATTGGTTTCCTGATGGTTCCAGTACTTGCAACAATATTTATCCCAAAATTCGCAGATCAAGTTTTCAAATTCACTATCAATAATACAACACTTCAATTATTGTGGCTTCCGGTTCCCCCTAAAACAAAAAAAGAAACAAAGCCGGTTATTGACGGAACTATTAAATCATTTATGGAGGGTTTGGCCGGATTGTCTATTTTCATCGCTGCCAAATGGATGCCTCTTCATTTATTAAGCATCGCTGTCCTTTTAATCGTAATTATATGGATATTTACTGCGTTCAAGATAAAAGGCGGATATATAAAAACGCTTCAAAAAGCGATTGAAAAACGGCAATTAAATTTTGAAGAGATTGAAGTTGATATTGCAGATAAAGCAATGGTGGAAACGATTGATAAAACATTAAATGCCAGAAAGGATATTAAACAGCTTTTTGCCTTGGAGTTGATCGAAGGTATTCCACTCACACCATGGTCTAAAACATTAAACAATCTTTTCCATACCGGGAGCAGTGAAGTCAAAAAAGCGGTGTTAAGAACCTCGACTCATTATACAACTGTTATTTCAGATGTAGAATTATTAGATGCTTTAAATAATAGAGACATTGCCAATGTCGCCATGATGGTATCCGCTAAAAGAAATTTATCTTCCGCAATTCCATTATTGGAAAATTATTTATCTGATTCAGATCCGGAATTTCAGTTAATTGCAGCATCAGCATTACAAATGGTCAAATCGGACAGAATTTCTGAAGCTCGAGAGTTGATTCAGAAAAAAATGGGCAGTTCTGATCCAACCATTCAAGCTATGGCTATCAGACTTTTATTGGACCAACCGGATATTTTGACAATTAAACAATTAATAGATTTTTTAAACAGCCCATCAGTAATAATAAGTAATGCTGCTTTATTTGTGGCAGGTGAAAAAAATAATCCTCAATTAATTCCAGCGATTATTTCTAACCTGGCCAATCCAAAAACGCTCCCGACTACCAGAACTACATTAAGAAACTATCCCAATGATATTGTAACTGAAGAATTAATCAAATTTCTTTCTCATGAAAACCCCAATCAGCAATTGCTTCGTGGAATTATTGTTATTTTAAAAGATTATCCTTCGCCTAATTCAATTCGTATTCTATTTGATTTATTGAAGCAAAATAATCAAAATGCCACCGGTGAAATCATTAGCACATTACTCACACTTGCAAGACAAAATCGGTTTTCGAAAGAATTGTTAAGTCAAGTGTCTGCAGAAATACATAAAATATCCCAATATGCATATCAATTAGTCGATTTTTTAAATGAAGTTGAAAAAATAGACAAAGATCATTTACTAAATGAAGTTATTCAAACGGAACTCTCGAAGCAAATTCCTTTTCTTTTAAAACTCGGAATTATAGATGTCCCTTTTACGCCGGTAGAATCCTATTTACAAACCATCAAGAATCATGATGAAAAACAAATGCCGATTGTATTTGAAGTTTTGGACAATATTTTTACACGGGAAGAGAAAAAATGTATTATGCCCCTTATCGAAGGAAACCCAACAGTGGAATTAACGAAATTTGGCGAAAAAATATTTAAAAATTTACCATCTGGATTACTTAGGCATTTAAATAAAACCATCGCAAGTGATCGCCAGTGGTCATCTGCAGTGGCAGCAGATTTTGTATTCAAGCATAAATTAAATGACATTATTCAAAATATTGAATGGAACAGCGTAACCCCAACGAAGATCATAAAAGAGGTTATTCATAAAAATAATGCCATGAGTGAGTTTGGGGAAACATTTCAAAAATTTAATCTGGACAAAGAGGAGTTAACCATGTATTCCACGTTGGAAAAAACCATCTTATTAAAAACAGTAAACCTGTTTCAAACAATTCCATCTGAGGATTTGTCAAAGGTGGCTCAAATCGCGACTGAAATGCATATTTCAGCAAATACACCCCTTTTTAAAAAGGGTGACTTTGGAGACTCCCTTTATATTATTATGAATGGTGAAGTAAAAATCCATAAAGGGGATCGACAAATTGCAACATTGAGTCAAGGTGCCTGTTTAGGAGAAATGGCGTTGTTGGATCATGAGCCCAGGTCTGCAGATGCAACCACAACCGATTCTGAAGCAATTCTACTGAAAATTACTCAAGAGGATTTTTATGAAATTATGAGCAGTAATACGGAAATAATGCAAGGGATTGTCAAATTACTCACCAGCAGATTGCGAGAGGTGATTAAATAGGGCTTCCTCAAAAAGTCCAGTTCGAGTTCAAGGCTTGCGAAGCCAAAAAAAGCGGAATTTACTATTGTAAATTAGCATTTAGTTGGCATGCGTAATCCCGAATTTTCGGGAGACATTATGGACAAATACTAATTAGGGGAAAAGATATCCTCTACTGATTCATCGATTTTCTTTTCCACTGTTTCACCGACTTTCTCCTTCATCGACTCACCAAGATCACCAGCTTTTTCAGAAATGGCATCACCGGCAGATTGAACGCCCTGTTTAATTCGATCGACATTCACTTCTTCACCCGTCCAAACAAGGTATGCTATGTATATGACCAAAACAGCCGCGACAATCAATACGAGTTTGACGACTTTACGAATAATACCAATTAGAATGACCAATGACAATACGACAGCCACCGCCATATATACCGGATTATCTATTAATGATTGTAATATTGTGTCCATCATTATTGTTCTTGTTGTTTAAGTTTATTGCGATTTATATGTCCAGTCTTTTTTTCCAAGGATGAAATGAGCTCCATAATATAAGGATCATCCGACATGTCAAGCGTTAGCGTTTCTAAATACGATGAGGCAGAAACTAGGGCTTTCTCATCATCAAACACCAATTCCACAACACCCACATAATACCCCTCTTTACCAGCTTGGACAATCAAACAATTATTAACAACATCTCCTGAATCCAGTGCGGATTGTGAATGGCTGCCAACAATAATATCAATTCCATTTACTTCTTTTGCAAGTAATCTATCCTTATCGTGCCCCTCATGGGTTAATGCTATTACAACATCGGCTGAATCCGAATATTGATCTACAAACGCCTGTGTAAATTCTACTGGATCGGTAAAGGAATATTTTTTTCGAATATCTTCTGAATAATATTTGAGTATAGAAGAATGAATGATACCTGCTATCGCTATTTTATATCCGCCACGATCAATAATCAGATGTTTGGACATTTTGTGTAACTTGCCATTTTCAAGATTCCCGGCTAAAACAGGAATACCTATCTTTTGATTTAATTGATCAATATTTTCCCTGTAAAATTCCTGATCACCGGCAAGCACAGCATCATACGGTAAGGATGCATAAGCCTTCAAAACCAGGCTGTCTAAATAAGGCCTTTTAGTAACAGAAAGAAAATCTCCCGCATCTAAGACAATCGTATTGGGATGATTGGTTATAAAATTATTAATAAACACAGACCGCTTCTCAATGGCCCCATAGGGATGGTCAGGACAATAACAATTTTCCAACGCTCCATTCGTATTATTCGTATGTAAAATATAAAGGCGGCTATCGTCTGCCTGGGCAAAAACGATAACATAAAGGGCAAAAATGAATAAGGATTTAAAAAATGTCTCCATGGATCAAGGAAAAATTGATGTAAAAGCAATTAGGATTCAAGAGATTTTTTACTAAACTTATTCATGTTTAAGGCAACCATCACAGCTATCATCATTGCTGTTTTTCTTTTTTTCACCAGCGCGTTTATCGCTCTGAAAATGGGGGCACTGCCGTGGCCAATTATTTTTTCAATTATAGGTTCTGCAGGATTACTGAGAGCCTTTGGTGATCTTTCACCAAATAAAGTTAATATCGCTCAGGCGGGAGGATCCATCGGCGGACTGATGGCGGCCGCTGTAGTTTTTATACTCCCCGGAATGATACTTGAAAATCCTGATTCAATTCCGCTTGGCTGGTTGGCTCTCATCGCAGCCTGCGGCGCCGTTTTGGGCGTGGGACTTTCTATACCGCTTCGCGAAGAATATGTTGTAAAACGCAATCTTGCCTTCCCTGCCGGTCGTGCCGGAGGTGAACTGATAAAAGCCGGTTTCAACCAGGATTATCGGTTTCGATTCATGATTATGTTTGGTACGGCATCTGCTTTATTCACCATCGTACGGGAGGCATTCGGCTGGAATTACATCAATCTTGGGACGATCGGTTCACAGCCAATTCTCATTCTCATTATGCCCATGGTGATTGCAACAGGTCTCATTTTGGGTTCAGCGAATAGCTTTTCCTGGGGAATGGGTGGTGTCCTTTCTGTATTGGCTGGAATGGCGCTAGTGCAGGTATTGCCCAACGCGGATATTTCACCAATGATTCAAAACTTCGGTATGGGGTTGATCATCGGTTCCGGGATTGGGTACATGCTAATGCATGTAGGGTCTCCTATCCCATCCAAGTCCATTATTTTTCGTCACAGACCCTGGGTATGGTTTATCGTTCTATTGAGCGGATTAATATTATTTTTTATGGGTATACCCATATTTGCAGCAGCGCTTTGTTTGTTGCTTACATTCTACACCGTAAACCTCGCCAGCCGAATGACAGGACTTACAAATATCGATCCATTGGAACAGTTTGGATTGCTTTCTGCGCTAATAATTACGTTTTTCTTCGGGCTTGCTAATTTGGAATTAGCATTGGAACACAGGTATATGATAACATTTTTCATCGCCACTGCTACGGCCATTGCCGGTGATATTGGCCATGATTATAAATCTGCACAAATTGTTCATACCGATTACAGGTACATTGTAAAGGTTGATATAATCGCCTGTGTTGTTGTTTCATTACTTATTCCCGCCTTAGTGTGGTTCATTAAAAGCCCGGTCATAGCCGAAAAATTATTCACGTCTGATTTTCCTGCGCCCCAAGCCCAGGTTGTGGCTGCTAACTTGAACGGTCTCTCTCACCCTTCAATATTTATAGTTGGTCTAATCATTGCAATCATTATTGAGGGCTTTCGCTCAAAGGGTACTTTTTCATCTATTCATTTAATGCCCTTAGGCATTGGTATTTTTCTTGGATTTAATCTGGCATTTCTCATCGCCATTGGTGGCTTTATTTCTCTACGAGTTCAGAAAAAGGGATCAGCGACCTTACTATCTGCCATCGTAATTGCAGCGGCGATTCTGGGTGGTGAGGGAACTGCTGGATTTTTACATTCAATCGTAACAGTATTTTCACCAGAAAGCTATTCTACTATTATGGGAATTACTGCGTTGTTCCTCATTGCCTTATTGGCCAGAAGTATTCGCGGGCAATTCCATAAGTAATGAGAGTTCTTGGTAAATATTTATACTTAAAAAAGCACTGTCATTGCGAACGGAGCGGAGCGAAGTGTGGCCTGTCCGCCCCCTTTTATTTATTTCAATCGGGGCAGGTGGGCAATCTCCTTCCATTAGCAAATTCAACGAGATTACTTCGTCGCAAACTTCTCGTTATTACAAATATTTCCATAGTTGGCATGATCTTCACATCTCTCCTGTTTTCTCAATCAAAATACCCTGCAGATTCAGTTCTGACGTCACCAAATGCATCGATATTAGAAAAAGCAGCAATTCGTCCCATTGCTGCCTGGCAGCGAATATCTCATAATACGGATTTATTGAATTGTCAATTTTATCCAAGCTGCAGTCAATATGGCGCAATTGCAATCAAGGAAAATGGAATCTTAAAAGGACTCCCTATGGCAGCCGACCGTATTGTCAGATGTAATCCTTCAGCTTTTAGTAACCATATTCACATGCATGGTAAATTCCATAAGAAAGATTATAGATTGGTGGATTATACTCAACCTGATTTTGAATCATCAAATTCAAAATCACCTGTTTTAGCAGGAATACTTTCAGCGCTACTTCCCGGCGCTGGGCGCGTCTATGCGGGTAAGTGGTTTGATGGATTTATGGGATTTGTTATGGTTTTTCTTACTGCAACATCTGCTTATGAATCCTCAAAAAGAGATAATATGTTCAATAAGGTTTTTTCTTATTCCATGGCAGGTATTTTTTATACAGGAGAGATTTATGGTGCATACAGATCCGCTAAATATTATCAACGGCAGTAGTTGATGGAAATGGCATTAGAAGTGTATTTTTGCCCGCCTAATTCATGCCACCGTAGCTCAGATGGTAGAGCAACGCATTCGTAATGCGTGGGTCGGAGGTTCAAATCCTCTCGGTGGCTCAATAATTTATTCTTTTATGTCAATAATCCACAGGAAGGAGGTTCCCTGCCCTCCGGAGCAAAGCGCAGACGGGAACTCCTATTTTTAACATAACAAATATGATATAAAATTGAGTCACCTTCGGAAGGTTCCTCGTCTGAAATAATTTTATCCTAAAAAAACATTGAAATATATAATGTTTATGTGTTACACTATAACGTAACACTAAAACACTATTTTATGAATTTTGACTTTTCAAGCAAAACACCCATTTACCTGCAAATCGCTGACATGATTCGTGATGCCATACTTTCCGGTGGATTTGCAGAGGGTAAATCAATCCCCTCTGTCAGACAGATAGCTTTAGATTATAGTATCAATCATCAGACGATCATGAAGGCTACTCAAATCCTATTAGATGAGGGTCTTATTGAGAAAAAGCGGGGTCAGGGAATGTTTGTTAAAACAGGGTCTGTCAGAAAATTGCAAAAACAAGCATCAAAATCATTTTTAGAAAAAGAAATTGCCGTATTTATTCACCGAGCAAAATCGTTAAATATGAGTGAAAATGAAATTATTGAAAAAATCAAAGAACAGTATAATAAATAAATTACCAGGATGACAATAAATGATCGTACAAGATATGGGTTAAGAATTCCATTCGCCGATTGGAGGAATGGAAGACTTGACCTATAAATTGTGCTTGTTGAAATAACATCGTTCTTAACTTATATCATTTGGATATTAAGTCAAGTCCAATTCATCAAAGGAAGAATATGAATAGTTTAGTACAACTAAAAAATGTAAGTAAGCGATTCGGGACCACAAAGGCATTGAACAGCATCTCGCTGGATATTCCAAAGGGACGGATTGTGGGACTTGTGGGTCCCAATGGCGCCGGTAAAACTACAATGCTTCGGGCATTAACAGGATTAATTGACTACGAAGGGGAAATTTCAATCCTTGGTGTTGAACCTAAAAATGATCGTCCAAAACTTATGGAAAAAACAGGAGTCATCCATGACATCGCCGTTTTACCGCCATGGATGACCGTGAAACAGATACTCTCTTTCCAGAAAGAAATCCATCCATATTTTCACCGTGATCGGTGTGAAATAATGTTAGAATCCACGGAAATAACACTGGATAAAAAAGTGAAATATTTGTCCAAGGGAATGAAAACACAGCTTCATCTTTCTCTTGTATTGTCAACTGATACCAACCTGCTCATTTTGGACGAACCCACACACGGGCTGGATATTCTTTTCCGCAAGCGGTTGTACTCATCAGTGCTTGAGGACTATTTTGATGAAAGTAAATCAGTTCTAATTTCAACCCATCAGGTGGAAGAAGTAGAACACATTCTGACTGATGTTATTTTTATCAATCACGGGGAAATTATTCTTTACGAATCCTTGGAACATCTGAATGAAAAATATGCACTGTTAACAGTCGCTGAATCAGATGCAGAAAAAGTACGCGAAATGAACCCGCTTACGGAAAACTCTCTGTTGGGAACAAGAATCTTTATGCTGGAAAAACCTGACATGGAGAAAATCGAAGCGCTTGGTAAGGTGTCAGCGCCATCTGTTGTTGATATTTTCATGGCGATTATGGGAGGTGCAGGATGAGACAACTGATTGCACTGATAAAGAGGGAATACTGGGAATGGAAACGGGTTGTGCTCTGGACGATCGGCGTTTTCTCATTTCTATTGCTGCTTTCATTGGTTCCAATTAATCGATTGTCAAATAATTTTGAATCATGGGCTGAAGATGAAAAACTATGGTTTGATGATGAGATGTCCGTTTCATACAATTTTGATGACGAAGATTTAACACAAGAAGATATTGATGACATCAAAAAATCATTATCAAAAATAGGGGTTGATATTTCTGAAAATGGCGTAGAATCTCTTGATTCTTTAATCACCCACCATAAAAAAACAACAAAAGTACAATTGGCTGAATCACCTTTGACGGTGATAAAACCATATTGTTATGGAATCATGTCCGGTTTTACTATCATTCAATTACTGGTATTGTTTATTGCCATGTTTTATTTTTCTGATTCATTATACAAAGAACGATCTAACGATAGTACGCTCTTTTTCAGAAGCCAACCGCTGAATGATCATTTGGTTTTACTTTCAAAGTTGAAGGCAGGTGGAATTGGGATCATTGGATTAACCCTCACGATGCTGGTGATATTAATGGTGTATTCGCGAATCGCTATTATGACAGTCAGCGGAGATATTTGGAAGATAATTTCAGAACCTTTGAGCCAAATAAATATATTTGGACTATTTGGGGATTTGATTCTAATTCAAATCGTATCACTGTTATGGTTAAGCCCGTTGATTTTATTCATGATGCTCGTGTCGGCAACTGTGAAAAACCGCCCTCTGATCGTGGGAATCGGCGCCCCAATATTACTGGCCATCACATTACAGATAGTATTTGGTGAAAATGCTTTTGTTGTTCAGATAGGAGATATTTTCGGGGCAATAACAGAAATGATTACACGACAAAATTTGATTAGTAAAATAGAAGTTGTCCCTGCAGGCGGAGTAGATTTGTTCGGTTCATTCTGGGGTTATCTTTTTTCCGTACGGACATTGCTCTCATTATTAGTTAGTGGATTGTTTTACGCAGCAACTTGGACGATGTACCGGAAGAATATTGCGACGAATTGATTTTTTTAAGGAGTAACAGCATGAAAAAAAAGAACATAGTTCGACTACTGGTAAGAATTACAACAATTGCTTTGTTAATAGTGATGTTATTACCCACAGTCTATGCTGGCAACAAGGAACCCGATTTCTCGTTAGAGGGGAAATCATTTAAGGGTAGCATCAAAGCTAAGGGACTTATCGGTCTGTTCAGTGTCAATGGTACTTTGGCATTCGAGGACGGGTTACTTTTATGGATAGTTGAAGAATCGAAAGATTCGGCACCGTACGATTTGAAGAAAGTTGACAGTACCATCGTGTTTACTGCACGAGTACCGATGCAAAACGATGACTATGTTGACTGGAGAGGTGTTTATGATGGTGAGTCATTAAGTAACGTAACTGCTGTATGGGCACGTTTCAACGAAGATGATTTAATCCACGATTTCTTTTTACCCGATGTTGTTACTCTGGTTTTCAAACAAAAGTAGAAGAGGACAATTATGCTGTTATATAATAGAATAGCAAGTCGGCAAATATATTGGACTATTCTTTTGTTCACGATGATTTTTGCACAACAGCGAACGCGCCCCCCTTGCCAAGGCAGGCTGCAATATGGCGCTGATACCGCAGAGAACATTTGATATGGGGAATCATTTTGGCGAAAGAGTCTATGATAATTTTCAAGATAATTTACACGTTTATGCTCTGAACCCTATATTAAATATGGGTAAAAAATTGAATCGTAGAATCATGAATGGGTTTTGGTTCCCATCTGTGGGATGGTTAATTAAACAGAGATACCTAAAAAGAGGAAACCCTAATTAAATGAATTAACTGAAAATAATCAAACAACCATCAAAATTATTACAACAATAGGATTCGGTTGAATCGGGCATTTTTCACTTTTGGTTCCATTGTAATATCAACTAAATATGCCCTTGAGGTTAGTGATCAGATAGAGAATAACTAGCATTGTAAAAAAAGGAAACTAAATGGGAAATGTTATCATAACTAAGAAACATCAAACCAAAATCTAACGAAGCCCTACACCATGAAAGCAATTGTATATGAAAAATTCGGATCACCAGATGTTCTCCAGCTAAAAGAAGTGGAAAAACCCACACCAAAGGAAAATGAAATATTGATAAAAATCCATGCTGCATCAGTAAATGCATATGACTGGCGTCACCTGAGAGCTGACCCATTCTTAATCCACCTGATGGGAGCAGGGTTGCTCAAACCAAAACATCCAATACTCGGCGCGGATATATCTGGACAAGTTGTAGCGGTTGGCAATCATATAAAACAGTTTCAGCCGGGCGATGAGGTGTTCGGAGAAGGCAGCTATGGAGGATTTGCAGAGTATGTATGTGCTGATGAAAATAGATTTGTGTTAAAACCCGATAACCTAACCTTTGAAGAAGCAGCGGCTGTACCCATGGCGGGGCTTACGGCTTTACAGGGTCTTCGCGACAAAGGACAGATACAGTCGGGGCAAAAGATATTGATCAATGGAGCTTCGGGTGGCGTGGGTAGTTTCGCAGTACAGATGGCTAAATCATTCGAAGCTGAGGTAACGGGTGTTTGTAGAACTCAAAAATTAGATTTCGTTCTCTCAATAGGTGCAGATCATGTTATAGATTACACTCAGGAAGATATTACCAAAAATGAGCAGAAATACGACCTAATTTTCGATATTGCCGCTTTTCGTTCAATTTCAAAGTATAAACGTATATTAAGCTCAAACGGAATTTATGTCTTAGTCGGCGGTTCAATGGCTCGGATATTCCAACTTATGTTAAAATCAATTACTGGAGTAAGGAATATGAGATTAATGGTTGCGAATATAAACCAAGAGGATTTACTTTTTATGAAGGAGCTTCTTGAAGCTAAAAAAGTGAAACCAATAATAGATAAACAGTACCCATTAAACGAGACGGCTGAAGCAATCCGGTATCTTGAAAAAGGGCACTCCCGTGGTAAAATTATTATTACAGTCGTTTAAATGATAACAAAAACAAATAGTAATCCTCGTAGGGCAGTTCTGTCCTTAATTTTTTGTACTTTGAAAAAAGGGGTTATAATTTTCTTTTAAATTTGTTTTGAAAAGAAGCGAATAAAGAGGAGTAAAACCATAACCCCAAAAAAAGATACGGATAAGAACCTAAATGATTCAGAATTTATCCAGAATTTTATTCCACTTCCAGCAACTCTATTTCGAATATCAATGTAGAATTAGACGGTATTACACCCATGTCTCTGCTTCCATAACCTAATTCCGGTGGAATGGTTAGTTTGCGTTTTTCTCCAACTTTCATTCCCATCAGACCCTGATCCCATCCTTCGATCACTTGTTTGGCTCCTAAGGTGAATCGAAATGGATCCTTCCCGGGTTTTAAGGAAGAATCAAACACAGAGCCATCTTCCAGTTTCCCTGTATATTGCACAGTAACAATGCTGAATTTTTCAGCAGCAATTCCTTCTCCCTCATCCAGTATTTCAACCATGAGTCCGTTTTCCATTGTAGTCCTTTCCTTTTGACAGCCTAAAATAATCAGTGCTATAATGATTAAAATTCTCCAATGTTGAATTATCTTAATAGATTTCATTTTTTCCCTGCTGAAAGAAACTTCGTGTACTTTGCGGCTAAATAGATTCCATATTTTTACCGTAATTTCACATAGAGTTTACGAAGCACCATGACAAAAACAGCGAATATGTTTTCATCTACGCACCTGCCGCCGTTGGCGGACCGGGTTCGTCCGAAAAACTTGGACGAATATATCGGGCAAAACCATTTGGTGGACCCGAACAGGATTATTGCTAAATCATTGGAATATAAAAAGCCATTTTCCATGATTTTTTGGGGTCCCCCGGGCTCGGGGAAAACAACGCTTGCTCGAATCATTTCAAACTCCGTTGATGCTGAATTTCATGAACTGTCTGCAGTGTCAAGCGGCGTTAAAGATCTGCGAAATATTATTTCCAAAAGTAAAAACAATTTGGAGATGGGTAAATTAACGCTCCTTTTCATTGACGAAATTCATCGCTTCAGTAAATCCCAGCAGGACGCGTTACTCCACGCTGTGGAGGAGGGCCTTCTTACGCTTATTGGAGCCACAACAGAAAATCCGTCGTTTGAAGTAATCAGTCCGCTCCTCTCCCGCTGTAGGACACTGACGCTAAAACCTCTTTCCAATGAACATTTGAGTCACGTACTGAAAAGAGCTTTTGAATTGGACATTATTTTATCCAAGGGAAACATCGGGATAGACGACAAAACAACTGAAAAGCTGATTCATTCTGCCGGAGGGGACGCCAGAAAAATGCTAAATACGCTGGAAGTAGCTGTCAACTTAATGGGGGAAAGGGGAACCATTACCGAGGAAATTTTACAGGAAGCGCTCCAGAGTAAAACGCAGCTTTATGATAAAACGGGTGATTATCACTATGATACGATCAGTGCTTTCATCAAGTCCGTGCGGGGAAGTGATCCGGATGCGGCTGTTTATTGGCTTGCTGTTATGTTGGAAGGAGGCGAAAAACCGGAGTTTATTGCCAGGCGCCTTATCATCCTCGCTTCGGAAGATATTGGCAACGCCGATCCCCGGGGATTAACAATAGCCACATCGGGATTCCAGGCTGTCCACATGATTGGTATGCCGGAAGCAGCTATCATTTTATCCCAGGTAACGACGTATCTGGCGAGTTCTCCGAAATCCAATGCATCCTATTTGGCCATAAACCAAGCCAGAAAAAATGTGAAAGAGCATGGAACTCCCGGAGTACCGTTGCATTTACGAAATGCGCCGACAAATCTCATGAAAAATTTAGATTATGGCAAGGATTATAAATATCCTCACAGTCATCCGGATCATTTTATTGACGAAAATTATTTTCCGGAAAATGTGAATGACACGCTCTACAAACCAAGCCAAATGGGTTATGAAGAATTCATTTCTAAAAGATTAGAAAAGTGCTGGCCGAAAAGATATAAGTAAGAGTAATTATTGAAAACTTTTTACACAATATTTTATTCACCACTCCTCAAATCCCCTCCTCATCCCCGGGGTCTCGGGAGTGGTATTATCACTGTTTTATTCCTGCTCTCTACGCAACTTTCAGCCCAAGATGATCGCCTCCGGCTGAAACAAGCAGACCTTTTAGAGAATAAAACAATCAATGAGCAATCCGTGCAAATTCTCACCGGGAATGTTGTTTTTCTAAAAGGAAAAATGACTATCACATGCGACACTTCCCGCTACCGTAAAAGGACTGGTCAAGGGTTCCTTACCGGAAATGTAACAATGGATAAAGAGGGGCAGCATCTCACTGCTGATTCCGTTCATTTCGATTCACCAAATGATATTTTCACCTGTTACAAAAATGTTCACATTTGGGATAATGATTATGATCTCACAGCAGACACAGTAATTTATTATTCTGAAATTGACAGCGGAGCAGCAAGAGGTAACACCCGGTTGGATCAACAAAGTCAGCTCATAACAGCACAACTTTTGCGTTATATAAAACACGAAAACGATGATGCTGCTTCATACACTGCGGAAAACAATGTTCGCATCGAAGAAGGAGAACGAGTTGCAACATGCGGAATAGCTGTTTATGATGTCCATAATGACCGGACTTTGTTACGAATAAATCCAAAACTGAAGGAAGAAAATCGCATTTTGGAAGGAAGCGAAATCCTATTATTTTATAAAGAAGATGTTTTGGATTTTGTATTTATTCCCTCCAAAGCTCATGTGGTAAATACATCAGAAGGTTTTCGCGAAACTGAATTTAGGAATCAAGATTCAACTGTGATTAAAAAATCATTTATTTCATTCAATGATGACATGACCGGATCCATTTTGAAAGGGATTTTTAAGGATGGGGCTCTGGATTCCGTACGTTTGGAAGGAATGGCAACAACATTATATCACATTTTTGAAGATTCCGTTTATCAGGGAAATAATCTTGCATCCGGCGATACAATAATTATGTCCTTTAAGAATACTGACAGTGTTGAAGTTGAATTGGATCATATTCATATTTCCGGAGGATCAAGGGGTGTTTTCACTCCCGATTCATCCAATAAAGATATGGATGCTCCTATTACCTATACTTCAGATGAAATTGTTTATGATATCCTTTCAGAAAATACAGATTTAACCGGAGAAGCGAATATTAAATACAATGATGTAAATTTAAGTTCAGGATTTATAAACGTAGATTGGAATAATAATTTATTAAGTGCATTTCCCACCTTCCCCGGTGACACTGCATCAACTGGTCAAAAGCCATCCATCATTGAAAGTGGTAGAGATCCCATGGCAGGAGACACTTTGATGTATAATTTAAAATCTGGAAAAGGCCGTGTAAAACAGGGGAAATCTCAAGCCGACGACGGTTATTATGCGGGAAATGAAATACGCAATCGCGATAAAATAATTTACTATATTGAAAACAGCTCTTATACCACATGTAATTTAGAGACGCCCCACTTTCATTTTGAAAGCAGAAATATGAAAATAATTAATGACGATAAAGTTATCGCTCGTCCCATTGTTTTTTACGTCAGTCGGATTCCCATCATTGGATTGCCCTTTGGTATTTTCCCCCATAAGAGCGGCGGACGTCATTCCGGATGGATCATGCCCGGTTACGGTGAGAATCGTGTACGTGGTCAATATTTTAATAATCTCGGATATTTTTGGGCACCGAATGACTCTTGGGGGTCCAAATTCACCATGAGTTTTGGAGATCGTCAGGGATTCATTTTCAAATTAGATAATGCATATAATGTGCGTTATAAATACAGTGGTTCGTTAAATCTCCAAAGTAGGCAAATATTATCCGGAACAGATAATATTACAGACATCGGCCTCGACCGGGAAACCAGTTACCAGGTTCAATGGCAACATACTCAAAAACTTCGCCATAATCAAAATTTACGGGTGAATGCCAATTATTCAAGCAGCGGCCAATTTAATCGAAAATATACGTCGGACCCCCAACAACGAATGGGACAACAGCAAACTATTTCAAATGCAACCTATTCTAAAAGCTGGCCGTCCGGTAAAGCGTCCATGAGTATGAATTTATCTGCCAAAACAAACCTCATGGCAGACGACAGGATCGATTCCAGTTCTGTGTTTTATATGAATCCAACCCGTGCAGGAATGCAGACAAATATCACGACTGCGACACTGCCTTCTGTGAGTTTTCGTCTCGGTCAACGCAATTTGTTTAAAGACAGGGGCAGTAAACACCGCTGGTACAATAATATTTCCTGGAGTTATAATACGTCTGTCACCAATAATGAACGAATTTATTATGAAACAAACGAGAACGTTATTAACGATACAACTTCTATTTATTATTGGAATGATGAAAAACAACATTTCAACGACAATATTATGCGTCATTCTATGTCCTGGAATGCGCCAACAAAAATCTTAAAATACATCACGTTTAATCCAAACATGAGCCTTAAATCAGATTGGGTAAATCGAACGTTTGACGGCAGTCTGGATACCAGTACAAATAAAATTCAAACAAAAGAAGTACACGGTTTTGCCATGCGCACAACTGGGAATTTTGGAACGTCAATCAACACGCAGATTTACGGCCTTTTCCCCATTAATATAGGTAATATAATTGCTGTCAGACATGTCATTTCTCCGTCTGTGGGATATTCTTATAGGCCAGATTTTTCGAAGGACGTTTTTGGTCAGAATCTTGGCTATTTTGAAACAATTTTGGATACATCAGGCCATGAAATCTATCATGATCGTTTCAGCGGTACATTGGCCGGCGGCACACCAAGGAATGAATCCCAGTCTATGACGTTTGGTGTAAATAATAATTTTCAGGCAAAAGTGAATGATGGTGAAAAAGACAAAATTATCAATCTGTTTTCCTGGCGGAGTGGAACAAGTTATAATTTCGTCGCTGATCAATTTAAACTCAAACCACTATCGTCTTCTATTCGTTCGAAAATCGGTTCATCGAATATTGATTTACGTATGAATCACGATTTTTATGAATATGATAATATTACAAAGCAAAGATTGAATAGATTCAGAAAATCTGACCAGGGATACATTCTGCCGCGTTTAACAAAAGTAGAGCTTTCTACAGGTTTCAAACTCACCGGAAAAAGATTTGGCGAAAGTCAGGAAACCGATACAACCAGTACAAATGAATTCATTGATTCACTCAATGTTTCGCCATTGTCTGCAGATAAAAGGAACAAGATCCCGGGAGGCACACTATGGACGACCAATTTCACCATTGGTTATTCCTTAAAACAATTCGATCCGCAGAATCCCATAAAAACATTTTGGTTGAATACTAATTCAACCTTCAACGTCACCAAAAATTGGAAGGTCAGTTATTCCGCCCGGTTTGATCTTATTGATAATGAATTAATCAGTCATCACTTCACTATTCATCGGGATCTCCACTGTTGGGAACTAAACCTAACTTGGACGCCCAGCGGGTATGCCTCCGGGTTTTATTTAAGAATAAATATCAAATCACCGACACTCCGGGATATTAAAGTTGAAAAAACCGGTGGTAATCGAAGGATTATGCCTTATTAACCGGGAATATTCATTAGACACAATTATCGCAAATTCTCTCGAATGAAGACTAAATATTTTTTTAAAAAATATTTTATTCTTCATGATTATCCTTTCCCTTCGTGAAAATTAGCGATCTCAGCGGCTAATGAATTAATCAAGTTAATTCTTTTTTCATACTGTAAAGAAATCATCGCAAATTCTACCATGGAAAAACACCATTATAAATACTGCCCGCGGTGTAAATCAGAATATGAGCACCACGTTGATTTTTGTTCCGACTGCAATGTAACGCTTGTTGATAACCAACCTCTTGATATCCCCCTTGAGCAAATAAATTGGGTTGAGGCAGGTCAATTCTCAAGTAAAATGTATGGTGAAATGGCAGGTGAAATTCTAAGGAAAAATAATATCCCCTATTTTTTGAAATCCGATTTTTTCTCAACAGCATTTAATATTACACCTGTTAATCTGCCGGGAACCATTGTAAAATTATTTGTTCCGGAAAACAATAAAGAATTGGCAAAACAATTAGTCATAAATATCGCTGAATAAAAAATGGCATATCGCACTATCAAAGGCACCCGTGACATTCTACCAGATGATACCACCCTCTGGCGGAATTTGGAGGAAAGCATTCATCGTATTTCCGGTGATTATGGATACAAAGAAATACGCACACCCATTTTTGAGGACACAGGGTTATTCAACAGAAGTGTTGGGGAGGATACGGATATTGTATCTAAGGAAATGTACAGTTGGGAAGATCGATCGGGAGGACATTTGACCCTTCGTCCTGAATTAACTGCACCGGTAGTTAGAGCATATATTCAACATAATCTGGGTTCCCTGTTACCTCTTCAAAAATTATACTATTTAGGACCTCTCTTCAGACGGGAACGTCCTCAAAAAGGCCGCCAGCGCCAGTTTCATCAATTTGGTGTGGAAACCTTTGGGTCCGAGCATCCGGAACAGGATGCCGAAATAATTGCATTGGCTCACCATATTTTTGGCCAAATAGGGATTGAAAATATTACGTTGAAATTGAACAGCATTGGATCGGGTGTTTGCCGGAAAAATTATCGAAATGCATTACGGGAATTCTTATTACCTTATCAAAATGATTTATCAGAAACAAGTCAACAAAGATTGGAGTCCAATCCTTTAAGAATTTTAGATACGAAAATACCCCATGAAAAAGAATTGATACAACATGCTCCATCTATATCTGGTTTCCTAACGAAGGAAGACATTGAACACTTTGAATCTGTCCAATCGTTGCTTGGTGGTTTAAATATTGCTTTTGAATTGGACGAAACAATGGTGCGAGGATTGGATTATTATACACGTACAACCTTTGAATTTGTGTCGGGAGACCTTGGCGCGCAGGATGCCATTTGCGGAGGGGGACGCTACGACGACCTCGTAGAAATTTTGGGAGGAAAACCTACGCCCGCAATTGGTTTTGCTGCAGGGATGGAGCGCATTATTTTGTCGATGACGGGAGCGAAAAAAACAGATAGCTCAAATACCATTTATTTGATCCATCTGGAGGAATCAACCACGATGAAATCTCTGGAAATAGCCCGAAATCTTCGTGAAAAAGGGCAGACTGTTTACTCTGATACAAAACGTCGTAGTTTAAAAGCGCAGTTGAGAGACGCAAATCGATTAGGGATAAAAAAGGTTATTATTTTGGGAGAAGAAGAATTAAAAAATAATCGAGTCAAAGTAAAAGATTTATTAAATGGAGAGCAGATTGAAGTTGAGATGGAAGGGTTAGTAAAATATTTCACTATTTGACTTTTCTGAAATATAATCTACATTAGTATATGCGCGTGATAAGAACAAAATTAACCCAAATGAAAGAGTAATGAACAAACCTTTAATCATTGTTGAGTCTCCCGCAAAGGCTCGAACCATAGAAAAATATTTAAAAAATGAATATGAAGTCATGGCTTGTGTCGGTCATGTGAAAGACCTGCCTCGAAAAAAACTTGGTGTGGATGTTGATAAAGACTTTATGGCTGAATTTGTTGTTATGGATGATAAAAAAGATATCATTAAGACAATTAAACAGAAATCAAAGTCTGCATCGGAGGTGATTCTGGCCACTGACCCGGATCGTGAGGGAGAAGCTATTGCTTCTCATTTAGCCGAAGAAGTCACCAATAAGAACATTGCAAGGGTTCAATTTACTGAAATCACCAAGGAAGGTATTCTCGATGGGATGGCCCACCGTCGTGAAGTAGATATTGATTTAGTAAATGCTCAATATACACGGAGAATCATTGATCGTCTGGTCGGATATAAACTATCACGGTTACTATGGAATACTTTGCAAAAAACAATGAGCTTTGTGAAAGAATCGCTTTCCGCTGGTCGAGTCCAATCTGCCACATTAAAACTCATCGTTGATCGTGAGCGATTGCGGATGACATTTAAAGCATCTACCTACTTCGATTTAAAGGCGGATTTGGAGACAGATGCATTGGAAGTCTTTTCCGCAGAATTAATTACGGTTGACGGAAAGCGCCTTGCAAACGGAAAGGATTTTGATAAAAATACCGGTGATTTGATAAAAGATAATGTTATGCTTTTAACAATATCTCAAGCAGATGCTCTGGTAAAGGAACTACAAAATGGTCCTTGGATTGTAAAAACAGTTGAAGAAAAACCCCAAACATCATACCCGTACGCTCCCTTTATCACTAGTTCTCTTCAACAGGAAGCTTCACGAAAGCTAAGGTTTTCCGCCCGCAAAACAATGAAAATGGCTCAGCGGCTTTATGAAGCTGGTTTCATCACCTATATGCGTACGGACTCGACCCAATTATCTCAGGAAGCCTTAAGCGGCGCTCGCAATATCATACAATCAAAATACGGAGATGAATATTTACCGGAAAAACCCGTTATCTATAAGAGTAAAGTAAAAAATGCTCAAGAAGCTCACGAGGCCATCCGTCCCGCCGGCATTCAATTCGCAGATGTAAATACAGTTTTTTCCAAGATTGGTCAAGACGAAGGCAAGCTCTACGATTTAATATGGAAGAGAACAGTGGCAAGCCAAATGAAACCGGCAAAGTTGAAAAGAACGATTGTAGATATCGAAAACCAAAATACTCTTTTTAGAGCCCGTGGCCGTGTCATTTTGTTTCCCGGTTACATGCGTGCGTATGTAGAAGGAACCGATGACCCTGATGGAAAATTGGCGGATAGGGAGCGGTTTTTACCCGAGTTAAATACAGAACAAAGATTAACATGCAGTACGCTGATACCGATAGAACATTCTACAAAACCGCCGGCACGTTTTTCCGAGGCATCCATCATAAAAGAAATGGAACGTTTGGGTATTGGGCGGCCGTCTACCTGGGCAAGCATTATCGGTCGGATTCAGGAAAAAGATTATATCCGTAATCAAAAAGGAACTCTTTCTCCTACCTTCTTAGCTGTTGCAGTCACACAATTATTAGAAAATCATTTTGCCTCTCTGGTTGATTCACAGTTTACTGCTAAAATGGAAGATGAATTAGATTCAATTTCCAGAGGTGAATTAGAGCCATTACCTTTTATGCATGATTTTTACTTTGGGAATGAGAATTCAAAAGGTCTTGAAAAAATGCTGAAGGACGAAATAGATATTCGCGGAGCATGTTCTGTTTTTATTACGAAAGGGACGGATGATGAAATAGTAATCAGGGTCGGAAATTATGGTCCCTATTTACAAAAAGGCGATGAACGCCGATCTATTCCCAATATGCTTTCGCTGGGTGATATTTCTCTGGAAAAAGCGTTGGAAATTTTATCAAAAGATCCTTCCAAATCTGAAATTCTCGGCACTGATGAAGGATCAGGAGAATCAATATATTTGAAAGAAGGACCATATGGCCCCTATGTTCAACTAGGGGACTCAAAGAAACGAAAATCGCTCCCTCGCGGCGTTAAAAAAGATCAAGTCGATTTGAAATTAGCTTTGAAATTACTCTCATTACCCAGACTCCTTGGACCCCACCCGGAAACAGGTGAAGAAATTCGTGTTGATTTTGGACGATATGGCCCTTATTTCAAAGTAGGTGAAAAAAATGTGAAACTCCCTCATCCCCATAGTCCTCTTGATGTGACATTGGAAACAGCCATAGATATATTTAATCAAAGAAATAAACCAAGTTCTGATTTAAAAAAGTTGGGGAATCATCCCGAATCAGGCGAATTGTTGGTATTAAAAGATGGGAAATATGGCCCCTACATTTCTGATGGCAAATTCAATGCTGCCTTACCCAAGGATGTTATCCCTGAAAATATTGATTTAGAAATGGCAATCACTTTGATTGATAATCGCCGAGCCAAAGGTCCGGCAAAAAAACGCAAGAGAAAAAAGAAATGAAAAAAATTATACTTATTGTATTTTGTACTCTCCTATTTGGAGGCCAGCAAGAAAAAATCATAAAACTTGAAAAAAGTTTAATGGCTCCATGCTGTTGGAGCGGAACGGTTTTTGACCATGGGCACAGTCAATTGGAAGAAGAAATTCAGGCGATGGTCGAAGGGGGTCGAACTGAAGAAGAAATCTTAAATCATTTTGTTCGAATCTATGGTGAACGAATATTAGCCGTCCCTGTTGCTCAAGGATTTAATGTATTCGCGTGGGTTGCTCCAATAATTATAGCGGTTATTGGAATTATTTTTCTTACTTTATATATTAAATCTTCAAAGTCAGCAGCCTCATCCATGACTGGCATTGAAGAAACGAAGGAAACAATTCCCTATGATGAACAAATTGAGAATGAATTGAGAGAATTAGGCTGATGGCAGATAAAACTCATTCACTGGATAAATTAGTTTCTCTCTGTAAACGACGGGGATTCATTTTTCAAAGTTCGGAAATCTACGGAGGCTTTGGTGCTGTATACGATTATGGTCCTTTTGGTATTGAATTGAAAAACAATATTTCTCAACTATGGTGGCAAACCATGACTCAACACCATGAGAATATTGTTGGGCTAGACAGCGGCATTCTTATGCATCCAAAAATCTGGGAAGCTTCCGGCCATATTAAAGAATTCCACGATCCACTCGTAGATTGTAAGCAATGCAAGGCACGTTTTCGAGCTGACGAGCTGTCTACAGATTTTGAATCAGCTGACTGGACTGGTATTCAATGCCCAAAATGCGGAACGACTGGAGACTTAACAGATCCGCGTCAATTCAACCTCATGTTTAAAACGCAAATGGGGCCGGTGGAAAACGAAGGTGAGTTTGCTTATCTTCGACCTGAGACTGCCCAGGGTATTTACGTTAATTACTTACTCGTCCAGGGAGCAATGCGGATGAAAGTTCCTTTTGGAATCGCCCAAATCGGAAAAGCATTTCGGAATGAAATAGTGGCCCGGAACTTCATTTTTCGAACACGTGAATTTGAACAAATGGAAATGCAGTATTTTGTAAAACCCGGGACGGATGATGATGAAATGGTCACCTGGAAGAATGAACGCTTTAATTTTTATACGAATAGTTTGGGACTTAAACAGGATAAACTTCGTTTGCATCCACATGGTGAAAATGAATTAGCCCATTATGCCAAAGAAGCCTGGGACGTTGAATATGAATTCCCTTTTGGCTGGTCGGAAATTGAAGGGATTCATAATCGCACGGATTTTGATCTTCAACGCCATCAAGAATTTTCCGGGAAAAATATGCAGTATTCCGATCAACTATCGAATGAAAAATACTTCCCCTATATTATAGAGACATCCGCAGGACTTAATCGTATGTTGCTCGCTGTTCTGGCAGATGCGTATTGGGAAGATACTGAAAATAACCGTACAGTTATGAAACTTCACCCAAAACTGGCACCGGTTAAAGCAGTCGTTTGCCCATTGACTAAAAAAGACGGTCTGCCTGAATTAGCACGAAAAGTAATGGATGAATTAAAAAAACACTACAATGTTATTTATGATCAACAGGGATCTATTGGAAAGCGCTATTATCGACAGGATGAGGCCGGGACTCCATTTGGTATTACTGTAGATTACCAGTCACTCGAAGATACTACCGTTACTCTTCGTCATAGAGACACCCAGAAACAGGACAGAGTGTTAATCGACTCACTCATGGAAAATATTGATGAAGCTATTTTAACATATCCCTAAAATAAGATTTTCTATAGTCCATAATTTTTTTAAAAAAACTTTGGCATGTTTACCCATTTAGCCATAGTTTTAGTGATCCCTTTGTACAATGAAGGGAAAAATGTATGTTTTATTATACATACTTATTAACTAACCAAGGAGAAAATATGAAGAAACTCATAAGTTTAATTGCAATCCTTGGGATGTTTTCTGGTCTTTGGGCACAGAGTGGATCTATTACTGGTACCGTTACGGACCAGAATGGAAATGCACTCCCTGGTGCCAATGTGGCGGTTGATGGAACATCCCTAGGAGCAGCCACCGACGGTAGTGGTGCATATACTATTTCAGGTGTAGCCCCCGGAACCTATACGGTATCTTCGTCATATATCGGTTATGAATCCAGCAATCAAAGTGTTACTGTCAGCGTGGGGGCAACCCAAGCTGATTTTGCACTTGCTGTAAGCGCTTTGGCTGCCAAAGCAGTTTCTGTAATCGGTTCCCGATTTGCACACACTGCAGAAGAACAAGCCGTTCCGGTGGATGTTTTTACCGCCCAGGAAATCCGACGTGCAGGCTTTTCAGAAACTGCTCAAATACTACAATCATTAGCACCATCTTTTAATATGCCAAGAACGTCCATTGCAGATGGCTCTGATACGGTAAGACCTATGACCCTTCGCGGTCTTAGCTCTGGGCAAGTATTAGTCCTTGTTAATGGTAAACGTCGGCACTCAACCGCATTGGTGCACGTAAACAACAGCCCTAGTCGTGGGGACAATGGTGTTGACTTAAATGCCATACCGGCAGCAGCCATTGAAAGAATTGAAGTTCTTCGGGACGGCGCAGCGGCCCAATATGGTTCTGATGCTATTGCCGGTGTTATCAATATTGTGTTGAAATCAGACAACAGTGGTGGATCTTTCAATGTCTATTCCGGCCATAATGAACACGTCATTGAAGCGATTCCAGAAGGTTACGACCTCTATGGAATCAAATATGGTGATGAAACTGAACCATATACATGGAATCCAACAACAGAAGTTGATTACTCCCGAAAAGCGGATGGTAATCCTGAAGCCATCGTAACCAGTAGTGAAGATTATACTGTTAATGATGGTGAAGTTACTCAATATCAGTTGACTCGTGGTTTCTCTATTGGTGATGGCGGCTCGCTGCTCATTGCAGCTGAATACCGCAATCGCGGCAGATCCAACCGCGTTGGTGTTGAAGGCGAACAGTATTTCGAACCTAACTCTGATTATTGGAGTGATGACGCAGCTGAATCACAGCGCCTCAAGTCCGGTTCCAACTGGTTTGTAGATCCATTCCGAATGATCTGGGGCGATCAAGCCCAAGATAATATGGGTTTCATGTATAATGCAGATTTACCCTCCGGTGATAAACGGTATTATGCCTTTGGCGGCTATACACTCCGCCACGGAGACACGGGTTGTTTTACTCGTCAGCCTGACCAAGGAAATAAAGTTTGGCTAAGCTCCAACCCTACGGGTTTTGTACCTCATATTCAACCGACCGTAACGGATTTTTCTACTGCTATCGGTGTAGAAGGCGTTTTCGGTAATTGGAGTTACGATATCAGTAATACTTATGGTACAAATGATTTCCATTTTTATATGAAAAGCACCAATGCCTCATACGGCCCGGAACAACTTCGCAGTTATGATATTGGTGGTTTTAAGTTTCAGCAGAATAGCACAAATTTTGACGGAACAACCAAAATGGGTAACATTAATGTAGCTGCCGGTTTAGAATTGCGTTCTGAAAATTTCCGCATCTATGCCGGTGAAACTGCATCTTTTGCCAGCGGACAAGCCGGTACAAGTGTTGTTGGTTGGGATTCTGCTGAAGAAGATTCATTAGGCAATGTAACATACACTGGTCTAAACAGCAGTACAGCCGGAAGCGGCTGCCAGTGTTTCAGTGGTTTTAAACCATCTAACGAAGGCGCTACTCGTAATGCTGATCGGAGTGTGATGGCTTTTTATGGTGATGCTGAAATGGAAATGGGTATGTTACGCGTTGGTGGTGCTGCCCGTATGGAAAGTTATAATGATACACAGATTGATGGTTCAGATCACACATACAGCAACTTGAGCGTCAAGGGGACTGTCCGAGCAGAACCTATGGCTGGCGTTGTGGTGCGTGGTGCATTCAGCACCGGTTTCCGTGCTCCGGCATTGGCTCAGGCTTATCAAGCCAAAATCGCTACCAACTTCCTGCCGGATCCTCTTACAGGTGAAACAGTGGCATTTGAAGTAGGGACTTTCCCGGTCAGTCACGGTTTCCCCCAAGCACTCGGAGCAGAAGCGCTTACCCCAGAAACATCAACTAATCTGAGCTTCGGTACTTCATTAACATTCGGCGATATACGCATTAATGCAGATTATTATAATGTGGCACTTAAGGATCGTATTGTGTTAACGGGTAATTATACAGGAAGTACAGATGCCACCGGTAATCCTTTTGGATATGCCATTCAATCTTTATTGGATGATGCAAATGAAAATGCCTCCGGAGGACGATTCTTTATGAATGGTGTAGATACCAAAACATCTGGTATTGATCTAACGGCTGCTTATGGAATGGACCTCGGTGGATTGGGTGGAATAGATCTTTCATTAGGGTACAACAGCACTTCTACTGAAATTGATGCTATTCATTTACCAAGCGGTCTTTCATCTTCACCTGAACCTAGTGTAATCAGTGATGCTGATTTTATTGAAAAAGCAAAGAACACTATGTTCGATTCACGTGAACAACGCACTATGACCAATGCCCAGCCTAAAACGAACATGGTTTTGGGTGTGAACTGGAGCGGTTATAAGCTTCCTGCCCTTGATATTCCTGTTGGTGTAAACCTTAAACTACATCAATTCGGTGAATACCATAGTCGCTATACGACAAGCAGTGAACCGGATTTTGATTCAAAAGAATATAGTGATGGTTTTGCACAGGTTTATCCAGCAGTAATGATTATGGATCTGGAATTCACCGCTGATCTGGGCGCGATGAGTCTTGCCCTTGGTACAAAAAACCTGGGTGATGTATTACCGGAAAAAAATCTACTTCCAAGTAGAAATAATGACGGTGCATTCGTCTATCCAGCTACGTCACCAAATGGTATGAATGGTAAATTCGTTTACACTAAACTATCATTCAATATCTAAATAACATCGTTTAGACAAAAAAAGGGCGGCTATATGCCGCCCTTTTTTATTTCATTCTGTGTATGAGCAATTATTTTCATATAAATTCACTACTCTTATTTAAGGTAATAGATAAAAAATGAAATCACCAGAAGCATCTCCAACGCTTGTTATGAATGAACGAGTGAACGATATGTGGAAAGCCGGTAAAGATGTATTGCATTTAGGGTTTGGCGAATCCCGTTTCCCTGCTCATCCCGCACTTGCAAGAATGCTTCAAGAAAATACTTTCCGGCGGAGTTATCTACCGTCATTAGGTCTCCCGGAATTACGGGATGCCATGGCAAAATATTATTCAGGAAAACTTGGTTGTACATTCAGTGCAGATCAGGTTATTGTAGGTGTTGGAAGCAAATCCCTTCTCTATGCTGCAATTCAATCTATTGAGGGAGATGTACTGCTCCCGAAACCTTCATGGGTTTCTTATAGTTCTATTGCAAAATTAACTGGACGATCAGTTCAAAGATTCCTTTTAGATTCTGAAAAAGACTACTGCCTAAACATAGATTTTTTGGGTTCGGCTTACGACGAGGCTGTTAAAAATGGTTTATTCCCCAAAATGGTTATTTTGAATTCCCCTTGTAATCCTGTGGGAAATGTAGCATCTGTTTCTGAACTGAAATTAGTAGCTGATTGGGCGCGGGAAAAAGATCTATATGTCTTAAGTGATGAAATATACAGCCTCGTCACCTATGATGGTTATGAGCATCATTCCATCTCAGAATACTATCCTGAAAAAACAATCATCTTTGGCGGACTAAGCAAGCATTTATCATTAGGGGGCTGGCGTGTCGGAATGGCCATTCTACCGAAAGGTGATATCGGTTCATCTCTCTCAAATTCCTTTCAAGCCATTGCCGGATGTGTTTGGTCTTGCGTTCCTGCACCTATCCAACACGCAGCGGTATTCGCTTATAGTGGAAATGAAGAAATTGAAGCATATATTAAAACATGTACGACGATTCACCAGATTCGTACACATTACATTTATCAATCGTTAATTAACATAGGGTTCAAAATGCCCGAGCCTGTTGGCGGGTTTTATCTTTATCCATCTTTCAGAAAATGGAAAGAGACGTTAAGTAAAATGGGAATATTCTCTTGTAATGATCTTTCAGCTTATTTGTTAGATACTTTTGGGATCGCGACACTTCCCGGAAGTGCTTTTGGAGATGATCCGGAAAATTTTGCTTTGCGTTTATCCACCAGTTTTTTGGATATGGAAACAGATGAACAAGCTGATAAAATCCTCAAAGCATACGAAATGGATAATAACCCGGATTCATTTATACAAAATCATCATCCTAGAATAGCATTGTTCTTAAAAAAAATGGGTGATTTTTTTCAAAACTTAATTAGTAGAGATTAGATGAGAGAAATTGTCATTATAGATGCCGTCAGGTCTCCCATTGGGCGAGCGGGTGGCGCTTTATCGGCTGTCCGCCCCGATGATCTTCTTGCGGATGTTTTTAAAGCGTTAGTAGAAAGGACAGGAATTGATCCAAGTTTGATCGAAGATGTATATGCCGGTTGTGGGAATCAAGCGGGTGAAGATAATCGAGATGTCGCCAGGATGGCTGTTCTCCTTGCGGGATTTCCGATGGAAGTCAGTGGTGTGACAGTGAATAGAAATTGTTCTTCCGGATTAGAAGCAGTCAATCAGGCGGCAAAAGCTATTATCGCCGGTGAAGGAGATGTTTTTATTGGAAGTGGCGTTGAAAGTATGAGCCGAGCGCCTTGGGTTTTGCCAAAACCAAAAAAATTACCAGCGGTAGGTCATCCGGATATTTTTGATTCTACAGTCGGTTGGCGATTTCCAAATCCCAAGCTTGATGCTTTATATCCGATAGTCAGCCTCGGTGAAACGGCTGAAAATATTGCCGAAGAACTGAAGCTTTCCCGGGAGGAACAAGATTTCTTTGCTCTGGAAAGTCAACGTCGCGCAATAGACGCAATTAATCAAGGGAAATTTAAAGATGAAATTATTCCTATTTCCGTTCCACAAAGAAAAGGAAACCCGAAAATTGTTGACACGGATGAGCACCCAAGGTTCCGAATTGAGAATAATCAGTATTTATTAGACCTTTCTTTAGAAAAATTATCGAAACTTAAACCTGCATTTCGAAAAAATGGTACAGTAACAGCAGGGAATTCCAGTGGAATAAATGATGGCGCCGCTGCTGTTTTGCTCATGAGTAGGGAAAAAGCGACAGAACTTGGATTAAAACCCATGGCGCGTTGGGTTGGGTCTGCTGTAGCCGGCGTCGATCCTGGTGTGATGGGTTACGGACCTGCGCCAGCTACCGAAAAATTGTTGAGACGATTTAATCTGTCTTTGAATGATATTGGATTGATCGAACTCAATGAAGCGTTTGCAGCCCAAGCCATTGGCGTCATAAAAAAAATGAATATGAATTCTGATATTACAAATGTGAACGGAGGGGCCATTGCTTTGGGTCATCCCCTTGGATGCTCCGGCGCACGTATTCTAACCACTCTGATACATGAAATGAAACGCAGACAATCTATCGAAAAAAAACCGTATTACGGTTTAGCGTCTCTTTGTGTAGGGGTTGGACAAGGCGTATCAACATTAGTGGAATCGATTAATGAATAATATGGCAGACCGTCCTCTTTCAGGCATTCGCGTCATTGCCTTGGAGCAATATATGGCAGCGCCTTATTGCACGATGCTTTTAGCGGATGCAGGAGCGGAAGTAATCAAAATAGAGCGCCCCGGCAGCGGAGACCCTCGCCGGTCAATCCCTCCTTTTGCTGAAGGACCAAACAGTGAAAAAAAAGCCGGCGGTTTTATGGCATATAACCGTAATAAAAAAAGCGTCGCGTTGAACATTCGATCTGATGAAGGGAAAATAATTTATAAAGAATTAGTCAAAACCGCAGATGTGGTTGTGGAAAATCTTCGACCAGGTGCAACAGATAAAATGGAAATTGGATACAATGATCTAAAACAAGAAAATCCAAAATTAATTTATGCAGCTATTTCCGGCTTTGGTCGATTAGAGGGCTATCGCGGTCCCGATTCTAATCGACCTGCATTTGATATTGTGGCAGAAGCCATGAGCGGAATTATGCATTTAGTCGGATTTGAAGATAAACCTCCGTCTTGGACAATTTATGGAATGGCAGATGTTTATTCTGGTCTTTGTACCTCGTTTGGAATCACACAAGCACTTTTTATGAGAGAAAGAACCGGGAAAGGACAATTTGTAGATAGTGCCATGTTGGACAATATGCTTTCTCTCAATGAACGAATGGTGATGTTATATTCCATTTCAGGAATAGAACCCCATCGAGGGAAACTTACTCATCTTTATCCTAGAGGTGCTTTCCAGTGCAGCGATGGATATTTGGCGTTAAATGTTCCGGATGATCAAATCTGGTCTCGGCTCTGCAAAACAATGAAACGGGATGATTTAATTGAAGATGAACGAAGTATAAACGGAACAGCTCGGGCGTCAAACACAAATTTTTTACGACCTATTATCGATGAATGGCTTTCCAAAAGAACGCGAGCAGAAGCTGAAAAATTATTGAACAAAAATGGTGTCCCAGTTGGATCGGTTTATACTGCAAAAGATATTTTCTCTTCTGAACAAGTTTCTAAGAGAAAATCCTTGGTTGATATAGATGATCCGGAAGTAGGCTCTTATAAATTTGCGCGGGGGCCTGTTATGCTTTCCGGCTCACCTGAAGTCGAAACTAATCCTGCTCCAAACTTGGGACAGCATACGATAGAAATACTAAAAGATGTTTTAAATTACTCAGATAATCAAATAACACAATTGGAAAAAACACGAATCATTCAAACGGACTAATACTTATGATGAAAAAATATACCATTATTACATTACTGATTCTTTTTTGTAACCACGTTTTCTCTGCTACTCCAAATCCTGTCTTTGCAAAAAATGGAATGGTTGTTTCTACCAGTCGACAAGCGTCTGAAGCGGGAATTGAAATATTGAAAAAGGGTGGGAATGCCATCGATGCAGCTGTCGCGGTAGGATTTACCCTTGCTGTTACATCATCCGCAAATGGAAATATAGGCGGTGGTGGATTTATGGTTGCCCATAAAGTAGATGGATTTAATTTTACTTTAGATTACAGAGAAAAAGCACCATCAGGCGCACACAAGAATATGTATTTGGACAAAAACGGAAATATTATCGACGATATGTCTTTGCATACCCGTGCATCTTCCGGTGTGCCCGGTAGCGTGGAAGGACTTCTGAGGGTTTGGGAAGATCACGGATCCGGAAATATTTCAATAAAAGAGCTTTTAGCACCGGCGATAACATTAGCTGTAAAAGGATTTATTTTAAGTCATCATGAAGCAACTCGCTTCAACAAATATATAGATTTATTCTTAAAGAACGATGCAGCTGCAGAAGTATTTATTCGCAATGACGGGCGACCCTGGAAAGCGGGCGACAGATTAATACAAAAGGATCTTGCTCAAACATTAAAACGTATTGTTCGTAATGGAAAAGATGGTTTTTATAAGGGAAAAACTGCGGATTTGATTGTAAGGGAAATGCAAAGAGGAAATGGCTTCATCACTTACGACGATCTGCAGAATTATTCATCCAAATATAGAGATCCGGTTAAAGGAGATTTCCTTGATTATAACATTTTATCTATGGGTCCTCCCAGTTCAGGTGGCACCGTTTTAATTGAAATGTTGAATATGCTGGAACTGGCTCAACTGGATTCCATGAGTTGGAATTCTTCCGAATACATCCATCTATTAACAGAAGTTCAACGGATAGCTTATGCAGACCGGGCTGAGCATATGGGTGATTCTGATTTCTGGGACGTTCCCCTTAAAATGCTGCTTTCCGATGGTTATGCAGCAGAAAGATTTTCTGATATTTCTATGGAAGTTGCTGCAAAAAGCAGCAATGTTTTTCCAGGGGAACCAACTGGTTACGAAAGCAAAGAAACTACACATTACTCTGTCATAGATAAAGATGGTAACGCAGTCAGTGTTACTACAACCATTAACTTGAGTTTCGGCAGTGGTATATTAGTTGAGGGAGCCGGATTCTTTTTAAATAACGAAATGGATGATTTTTCGTCTAAACCAGGTGTCCCAAACGTCTTCGGGCTCGTTGGGAGAGAAGCAAACGCCATTGCTCCGGGGAAACGCCCTTTGAGTTCTATGACACCTACCATTGTATTAAAAAATGGAAATCCATTCATGATTACCGGATCTCCCGGAGGTTCTGTCATCATTACAACCACGCTTCAAAGTATACTTAACGTCGTCATTCATGGAATGAATGTGCAGGAAGCGGTATCCGTTCCACGAACACACGCTCAATGGCTTCCGGACATTTTATTTTATGAAAAAAGAGGATTATCTCAGGATGTCATTCAAAATCTGGAGAAAAAAGGACACGTAGTAAAAATGCATCCTTGGGAATATTTAGGCAAAGCAAATGCGATTGTTGTAACAGATGATTGGATCACCGGCGGTGCAGATACGCGAGGGGAAAATACAGCTATTGGGTATTGATGTCCTTTCATATTGAGGAGATTTCTCCGGTAGATTTCCCCAAAGTTCTGGATTTGAATCAACAATCCCAACCCCACCTTAGTGCCCTAACCTTAGAACGATTGAAAGAACTGGCAAAGATAACATTTCATTTTCGGATTATTAAACAACAGGGAAAGATTGCTGCTTTTCTCATGGGGATGGAAGAGAACCAACTTTATGATAGTGTGAACTATGCTTGGATTTCTGAACGATACGAATCTTTCTACTATATTGATAGAATTGCTGTCGCAAAGAAATATCAAAGACAAGGATTAGGCATGGCATTGTATAAAGATAGTCAGTCATTTGCTTTGCAGAAGAAAAAATCGATCATGGCTTGCGAAGTAAATATTAAGCCGCCAAATCCCGAATCAATTTATTTTCATAAAAAATATGGGTTTTACTCCGTAGGGACACAGAATACTGAGCAAGGCAAAAAGACTGTCCAATATATGATCAAGGACCTAATTTAAGAAAATTTTCCCACTCCTTGATTCGGTTTTCCACCCAGGTGAGTGAGGGAAAATCTATATCCTGAACATTACCATCCGGGGTAATCCATATCCATGAATCTCTGGGATTTCCCAAAGCGAAGTCTCCTTCCAATGCTACAGTGCCATCAGGATACCACCACGTCCAATGACCAATATATAATCCATTATGATATTCTCCCTCCATACTTTTTGACCCATCGGCATACCATTCCTTTTGAACGCCGTGAGGAACATTTTTAACATAATGATGAACATATAGCAAATCACCGGTGGGATACCATCTGGTATGAATACTGTCTTTTTCCCCGCCCTTCCAGTAGAATTCCCATTGTTTTGTACCATCTTTATACCATCCTCTATCATATCCATTTTTTCGTCCATATACAAATAGAGCTTCTCCTTCCTTCTTTCCATTATTATGCCATAAAATCAATTTTCCGTGGAGTTTCCCCTGACGGTACGGTTCTGCGGATGAAACGATGCCATTTTCATACCATTTAGACCATGTTCCCTGTTTTTTTCCGTTTACATATTCCCCCTCATCTTTGATTTGACCGTTCTCGTACCACATTGTCCATAAACCTTCCTGTTGAAGGTTTTTGAATATTCCCTCTTGTTGTTTTTTACCATTCACATGGTACCAAATCCAGTGGCCATCTTGAAGTCCTTCTTTCAAAAACCCTTCAAATTCAGGTTCACCATTCGCATAATTAAAAAATACTTGACCCGTGTATGGCTTTTCCTGATTCATAATATATTTTCGGCTGGTGCCATCAAGGTCGATTCTATCTACGAGATTTTTTATATTTATTTGAGAGAATAGGAATGTACTAATCAGAATAATAATAGTGATTTTTTTCATAACATGAGTTGATCTTCTATGAGCTGAACAAAAATTGATGTCCCCACTAACAGAGCACGTTCATCAAAATCAAAATGGGCGCAATGGTGGGGGACGCTTCTGAATGGTTGATCTTCCGGCGCTGACCCGACGAAGAAAAAACAACCTGGAATTTCTTGAGCATAAAAACTGAAATCTTCACCTCCCATGGAAAGGTATGGAAATCCAGTTCCTTCTCCCACAATCTTTCTTGCAGATTTCATTAATTTATCAACAAGACCAGAATCATTAATTGTCGGTGGATAGCCGTCTCTATAATCTAAAGTGATAGTGGCGCCGAAAGTTTGACCAATCCCCTGAATAACTTCTTCCATGCGGGTTTTAATCAAGTTGCGATTTTCTTCAGTATATGATCGAGCAGTCCCCTTCAGCACAACTTCATCCGCAATAATGTTAAAATTGTAACCACCGTTTATCATACCAACGGTAACGACTGTACTTTCCAGCGGATTGGTATTCCGGCTGACGATTGTCTGTAAAGCTGTTATTAAATGAGCCGATACGACTACTGCATCCACAGAACCCTGAGGAGCGGCGCCATGTCCTCCGACTCCTTTTATGGTGATTTTAAATTCATCCGCAGCTGCCAGGATTGGTCCGTCTTTAACTCCAACTTCACCATATTTTTGATAATTCCAAAGATGTATTCCATATATCTCATCAACGCCAGCCAAGCAGCCGTCTTGAATCATATATGTTGCACCGCCCTCACCTTCTTCCGCCGGTTGAAATAAAAAACGAACCGTTCCCTTGATTTGTCCCTTTTTGTCTGCCAAGACTTTTGCGGCGCCTAACAGCATTGCCGTATGCCCATCGTGTCCGCAAGCGTGCATTATTCCATCGTGAATTGATTTATATTCGCAACGACCTGTTTCCTGAATAGGTAGAGCATCCATATCCCCCCGAAGGGCGATCGTAGGACCATGCCCACCATATAAATCAGCAACGACACCCGTCTTACCAACTCCGGTTTTGACTTCAAATCCAAGTTCTTTCAATCGATCAGTCACCAAATTTGCAGTACGATTGACGTCAAAACCCATTTCAGGATGCTGATGAATATCTCGTCTGATGGCGATAATGTCATCTGATGTATCATCGACTTCTCTAATGATATTTATATTCATATATGTTTTAGAATTTATCCAAGATTAAGTTGTATTTTCGTACACGACCAACTGTCCGCATCCTGCATCGATATCTGTCCCTTTGCTCCACCGGGTCATGACTGGGAATCGTGTATTTTGTAAAGCCTCCAGGAATAACTTTTGTCTATTTTCTGTGGGTCTTTTATATTTTCCGCCAATTTCATTATACGGAATTACATTGAGTTTACATCTTCGACCATGTAACAGTTTAACTAATTTTTCAGCATTCTCCATTCCATCAGTAATTTTTTCCATCAGTACATATTCAAAAGTGACCGGTTGCCTTGATACGGTTGTATAATAATCAGTTGCAGCCAGCAATTCTGGTAATGGGTGTATTGAAGCTATCGGCATCGTTTTAAGGCGGTTTTCCTGGGAAGAACCATTTAGGCTTACGGCGAGTTTATATCGATGTTTTTCATCGGCGTAACGAATAATTTTAGGAATAATTCCCACTGTAGAAATAGTTATTCTTTGTGCTCCGAGTTTTATTCCATTTTCACTATTTAATATATCTGCCGCAGCAATGACATTAGTATAATTTAAAAATGGTTCACCCATACCCATAAATACCACGTTCGATATTGGATTTTGAGCGTGGAAACTTATTTGAATAAATTGGTCAACAATTTCGCCAGTTGATAGATTTTTTTGGAATCCCATTGAGGCAGTAGCACAAAATTTACAATCCACCGCGCACCCAGCTTGAGTTGATACACATACGGTCGTTCTATTCCCTTCCCTCATCAATACAGACTCGACCATTTCGCCCGTTTGCAATTGAAAAAGGAACTTACGGGTTGATTCCGCCGTTGAACCGGTCACACGAATAAATTCAAGGGGATGTATACAGAATTCTTTTTCAAACTTATTTCGTAATTCATTGGGGAAATTTCTCATTTCCTTAAATGAATTCACTTTGCTTTTATAGAGCCATAAAAAAAGTTGTTTTGCTCTAAATGGCGGTTCTTGAAAAGAAGTGCAAATAGTTTCAAATTCGGCAGTGCTTAGACCAATTAATGGTTGTTTTAATGTTATTTGAGAATTCATTGATTGAGAATTTCGACCATCTTTTATGGTCTGGCAAGACATTAAGATTGATTCAAGGAATGATGACCTTTAAGTTTACACCCCTCTAAACTTTAATATCGAATTAGGATTAAATATGTCTGAACATCAAGATACACAACTGGTTGAGGAATTGGGACAATTCCGACAAAATTTTATTAATGAAATTAGAAAAGTGATTGTAGGTCAACAGAATATTATTGATCATTTTCTCATTTCTCTTATTTGCAAAGGGCATACCTTACTGGTGGGTGTACCCGGATTGGCTAAAACATTACTCATTAAATCCATGTCAGAGTTATTAGATCTCAATTTCAGCCGGATTCAATTCACACCTGATTTGATGCCAAGCGATATTACAGGCACGGAAGTTATTGATGATGATCATACAACCGGCAGGCGCGAATTCCGGTTTTTTAAAGGTCCCATTTTTGGGAATATCATATTAGCAGATGAAATCAACCGAACACCGCCAAAAACACAATCTGCTCTATTGCAAGCCATGCAGGAATATATGGTGACAACCGGTGGTCAGACTTATGCATTGGATGAACCTTTTTTTGTATTAGCCACACAAAACCCAATTGAGCAGGAAGGAACATATCCTTTACCGGAAGCTCAATTAGACAGATTCATGTTTAATATTAATATTGAATATCCAAGCAGAGACGAAGAAGTGTCCATCGTTCAATCCACAACTACTGGAGATTTTTCTACTCTTAATTCCATTATTACCAAGTCGAAATTATTGTCATTTCAGCAACTGGTCCGGCGTGTCCCGGTAGCTGAAAATGTTGTGGAATATGCAGTAGACCTCGTTAGCAATACCAGGCCGAATTCGGATAAAGCTCCTGATTTTGTAAACGAATGGATAGATTGGGGCGCAGGTCCAAGGGCTTCTCAATATCTTATCCTTGGCGCCAAAGGTCGTGCAGTCTTGGATGGCCGTCCAACTCCGGATATTTCTGATGTTAATGCATTGGCGTTACCTGTATTAAGGCATCGCATTATCACTAATTTCAATGCCGAAGCTGAAGGCGTTAATGTGGATGATATTGTTTTAAAACTCATACGTTAAACGTTAGACGTTTAAAGTTAGACGTTAATTAAAAAAGGGAAAAGAAATGGCTTCATTTAATAAGTTAGAATTTTTCAATAATTATGTAAAATGTGAAACGTCATGGTAATGTTGCAAACTTACGTTTTAAATAATTACGTTTTATACTCCATAAAAGACAGGCCATCTAACGTATATTGTGATAGATAAGAAAAAATATCTCAATCCCGAGACAGTCGCTAAACTCGGCAATATGGCTTTAAGAGCGCGTTTAGTTGTCGAGGGGTATATTATTGGCTTGCATAAAAGTCCCTATCACGGCTTCAGTGTGGAGTTTGCAGAACATCGAGCTTATGGTCCCGGAGACGAAATTCGTCATATTGATTGGAAGCTCTATGGAAAAACAGATCGTTATTATGTAAAGCGGTATGAGGAAGAAACGAACCTTCGGTCTTATATATTATTGGACTGTAGCCGTTCCATGAAATATAAAAGCGATTCTATTACAAAGTTGGATTATGCATCATATTTATCTGCAGCTTTATCATATTTAATGTTAAATCAACGGGATGGTGTGGGTCTAATTCTTTTTGATGAAAAAATTAAAAAATTCATTCCCCCGCGTTCAACCGCTAGTCACTTAAACTCTATTTTGAAAAATCTCGAAAAACCAGAATGTGGATCAGATACAAAAATTGGTCCCGTTTTGCATGAAATGGCAGAAAGAATAAAAAAACGTGGATTGGTTATTCTAATCTCTGATTTGATCGACAACCAGGAAGATATCATCAATGGATTGAAACATTTCCGGCACAATAAACAGGAAGTCATTTTATTTCATATATTAGATCGCAAAGAATTGGATTTTGATTTTAATGTCCGGACACGATTTAAAGATATGGAAAGCGAAGAAACCATTACAACGGAGCCTTGGCAAATAAAAACAGATTATAAAAAACTAATCAATAATATTCAACAATTATATCGGAAGCGCTGTCGTGAACAGTTGATTGATTACGTACCACTTTTTACAGATCAAAACCTTGATATCGCTTTGAATGGTTTTCTGAATAAACGCCAGAAATTGGGATAACCTCCCCCCGAATTTTCGAGGGATTTTCAGTCGTATTTTAAAATAATAAGTTATTCATATTTTTTCGATTTAGTGAAATACCTTTGGGCTTGATCCTGTTTTCCCTGCTGTAGAAGAACTCTCGCTATTCCACGGTAATGTGAAGCGTTTTCCGGTTCGAGATAAATAAGTTCCTTGTAGAATTTTTCTGCTTTACGCCATTTCTCATTACTCTCGAATGTTTGTGCCATACCCAAAATAGCTTCCACATCGTTTGGATTCAGGTCCAGCGCAGTTGTAAAATGATCCTCTGCAAGATCAAATTCCTTCACTTGATTGTATAATATTCCAAGATTAAAATGTAAATCAGCTTTTGTTTTATTATCGGATGTCGCCTTGATTGCCTTTTCATACGTAGCAATAGATGCTTCCGTATTGCCTATATCGTAATATGTTTGGGCTAATGTACGAATTGCTGAATTATTCTGGGGATCCAATTCAACTGCTTTTTCTAAATAAGGCAGCGCTTCATTCGGTTTTCCATTTTTAATTAAGATTTGCCCAGCTGCAACATTTGCATTGTAGTCCTCTGGAGAAATCTTAACCGCTTGGGCAATTAGCTCAAACGACTTTTCTGTTTCACCCAAATCGTAATAGCACGTTGCTAACATGGTATATGTCAATCCTTCATCTGGTTTAATATCGACTGCAGAGCTAAATGCATCAATTGCTTTTCTTAGGCCATTATTCTTTTTTTCGGATTCTAATGATTTGGCATCATTGTATTCTTGAACTCCTATATTATATGCATCCGTCCAAAATTGGTATCGAGACATATCTACGAATTCAGCAACCGTCCTGCCGTCTAATATTTTTCCTTGTGGATTTATAGAAAGTGCTTTATGAAATGCTTCGTTCATTTCTTTCCAGCGTCCTGACCTGCCATAAATGAAGTGTCCTAATTGATAGGGGATTTCAGGATTCTCTGGTTCTACCGACATAGCTTTTACCAGAAATTCTTCTGCTTTCTCGTAATCTTTTTGCTGAAGATAAAGTTTAGCAGAAGTGTATTCTTCGCTCGTGCAACTGATAATAAATAATATGAATAAAGGGATAATTCTTTTCATGGGTATTATGATTCCTCTCATTGAAATTTATGTAGTTAAAATAGCCCGGGAAATTAATTAGACCGATCGTCTATTCAAAGTTCCAGAGTTCCATGCAAATATTTAATTCTTTCAGAAACATCTTCAACAGAACAATCGATGATTTTTTCTGCGCCAAAACCCTCCACACAAATGGATGCCAATGCGGATGCTTGAATCACCGCTTCCACTTCAAATCCACCCGCTGCTAATATGCCGGAAAATGCTCCGGCAAATACGTCACCGGCTCCGGTGGGATCAATCACTTTTTTTACTGGATATGCTCCAACCCTGATCTGATCTCTCTCGCTTATAAATAATGCGCCTTTGCTTCCCAGTTTTACTATGACTTTTTCCGGCCCATAATTTAATAGCACCTCACCGGCTTTTTGCGGATTTGCCTGACCTGTTAGTAATTCGGCTTCACTTTCATTCAATAACAAAATATTTGTTCGTTTTAGCACCTCTTCTAACTGTGGTCGAGTTGTGTTAATCCAAAGGTTCATCGTATCCAGGATAAAAATATCTGCTTCGGATTGATTGATGATTGACATTTGAAGTTCCGGATGTATATTAGCAAGCAATACTGTTTTTACGTCTCTATTTTCATCGCACAAAGATGGTCTAAAATCACCAAAAACACCCAGATCCGTATACAATGTTTCTCGATCATCCCAATTTTCTAAATAACGTCCTCCCCAACTGAAAGTAGAACCCGGAACTTCCTGAAGGTCTGATAGGTTGCTTGCGAGAGATTGATAAAGTGTTTTATCCTTTTTAGGAAAATCTGACCCAATGATTCCTACCACATGGCAAGGGACAAATCGATGTGCGGCAATCAATGCATAGGTCACAGAACCTCCAAGAACATTTTCCTTTCGATCTTCAGGTGTTTCGATTGTGTCTATGGCAATAGAGCCGGCAATTAATAATGAAGATTCAATCATTTCAGGCCATAGTTTAACCGTTTATAAACCAATGCAACAAGAAGAACCTTCGATCTTGTTTTATCAGTTTGTCTAGGGTATATTTTTTACTTATGGCAAGCAAAACTTTTGCAATAATAACTGATATTCATGCCAATGTCGCTTCATTGACAAAAGCATTAAAACTGGTTGAAGACCGCAAGGATGTTGATCAATTGATTTGCTTAGGGGATTGCTTTGCCCTTGGCCCATCTCCAATGGAAACACTTGATATACTTGGGTCCTTAAAAAATTGTATTTTTATTCGTGGGAATCATGACCGCTATCTTATTGAACGGCTTTGGGAACAAGAACGACCGGCCCTTGAAGGGATGGATCCGGATGACCCAATTTGCCAAGCCATTGTTTCCAATGAAAAGTGGACAGCTGAACAAGTCGGGTGGGACGGCGTTACCTTTGCAAAATCCATGCATATCGCCCACAGGGAGATTGTGGACACGACTCTTGTTGATTTCACACATGCCTGGTATCAACAGGATGATTTACCACCCACAATGGGGGGAGCTTTGAATTGGAAAAGACATGTTCAACATGCCCATCCCGATGTTTCTCAATTCTTATTTATCCATGGACACGTTCATATTCCTCGTAATGAAACAAGTGAGAATTTAACCATCCTTTGTCAGGGTGCAACGGGACTTCCCTTCGATGAGGACCCTCGTGGTTCTGTTGCTTTTTTAACTATTGGCAACGGCTCATTTAAATGGGAGTTAGTTCGTTTTGATTACAACAAACAACAAACTATTAGTCGATTGGAAGATCGAAAACCTCCTTTTTATGAGAATCTCAAGGATACGATCCGTTACGCAACAATTCGTAACGAAATATAAGTATTCTTTTTTCTTAATTTTACTTCTAATTATTAGTATTAATGCACTATTTTGACCACAGCTCCACCACACCCCTCAACGATCAGGTAAAACGTCTTATGGATGAAGTGAGCGAACTTCATTATGGCAATCCATCAAGTGTCCACTCTTTGGGCAGAAAGGCAAAAGTAATCATTGAAACAGCCCGCCGGCAAATGGCAACCGCCATTGGCTGTACTCCCCGGGAGATTATTTTTACCAGCGGAGGGTCGGAAGCCAATAATATTGTATTGTGGAATATGATACACCTTGATCAAAAACATGTGGTGACTTCTGTTATTGAACATCCTGCCATTTTAAAAACACTAAAAAACTTATCCGATTTTGGAGTGACATATACCGCTGTCGATGTTGATAAATGTGCGTTGGTTAATCCACTTGATATCGAAAAAGCTATTACAGATAAAACGGGACTTATTTCCATCATGCTGGCAAACAATGAAGTGGGGACGATTCAGCCAATCAGGGCTATTTCAGCGATTGCAAAGTCTCATGGTATCATGGTGCATTCTGACGCAGTACAGGCTCTGGGTAAAATTCCTGTTAATGTTAATGATCTTGGTGTTGATTGTATTAGTTTTTCAGCTCATAAATTTTATGGACCCAAGGGTGTCGGCGCCTTATTTGTGAAAAATGGGATTAATTTAAAGCCAATGATCTACGGCGGGAGTCAGGAGAGTTCCATGCGGGCTGGAACGGAAAATACAGCAGGAATTGCCGGTTTAGGTTTAGCAGCAGAATTAGCAGCAAATAATATTAAATCAACTGCCGATCATTCTCAATTATTGGCTGAAATATTCCAAAAAAAATTATATCACATTTTCCCTGAAGCCGCTTTTCATGGTGATCCTAATGCACACCTTCCCGGATTGGTTAGTGTGTCATTTCCGGGTTATAGGAATGATTTGCTGCTGGCTCAATTAGATCGAAGGAAAATCGCCGTTTCAAGCGGTTCAGCATGCTCCTCCGGTGACGTTAAACCGTCTACAATTTTATCGGCAATGAAAGTGGAAGAGGGCTTGAACATTTCTACATTGAGAATCAGTTTTGGATTGGGAAATACTGTGGATGATGTTTCCGTTCTCATAAACGCTATTCAGACTTCCCTGAAGGATATTCGATCATCATCCTGATATGATTGAAAAAATTATTGTTGGTATGAGCGGTGGTGTAGACAGCGCTGTTTCCGCTCTATTATTGAAAGAAAAAGGATTTGATGTTGAATGTGTCTTTATGAAAAACTGGGAAGACGACAGCGATTACTGTACTACCGAACAGGATTATAAAGATGCTTTAATGGCAAGTGAATATTTAGGTTTGCCTCTCCGTACTATTAATTTCACGAAGGAATATAAAGAGCACGTTTTCAATATTTTTCTTCAGGAATATACTGAAGGAAGAACGCCGAACCCGGATACTCTTTGTAATAAGGAAATAAAATTTAAGGCGTTTCTTGAATACGCTCTTTCTTTGGGAGCAAAACGCATGGCAACAGGACATTATGCCAGAATTGTTCGTACGAATGGATTGGTCAGGTTGTTAAAAGGAGCTGATAAAAATAAAGATCAAAGCTATTTTCTGTATATGTTAAATCAAAGACAGTTGGATAAATCCATTTTCCCTTTAGGCGAAATAACAAAAACGGATGTTCGAAAAATTGCAAAAGAGAGAGGTTTGCCCAACTTCGACAGAAAAGACAGTACTGGTGTCTGTTTTATCGGGGAACGAGATTTTAAGGAATTCCTTTTTCAATATTTTAAACCTGATCCCGGAGATATGATAACAAATGAGGGTAAAATTGTTGGCCGTCATGATGGTCTTATGTTTTATACATTAGGACAGCGTCAAGGATTGGGTATAGGTGGTGGATATGGTTTTAAAGAAGAACCATGGTATGTCGTTAAGAAGGATTTTGAAAATAATGAGCTAATCGTTGCCCAGGGACACGATCATCCTGCTCTTTTTCATAAAACAGTAGGTGTAAATAATTTGCATTGGGTCAGTGGAACCCCACCTAAAAAAACGGACTTCTCTGCAAAAATACGTTATCGGCAGCAAAATAAAAAATGTACGTTAATTAGCGTAAGTGAACATGAATTAATTATTGAATTCGAAGAACCGCAATTTGCAGTAACACCGGGACAAGCAGCTGTGTTATATGATGACGATAATTGCTTGGGTGGCGGCACAATAAAATCACGGAACTAATATTTTTAAAATGCTTTTAAAAAGCTGATGCGTGAAGAAAAATGCGGAAATATTTGTAGAGTAGGTTTTGTAAAGCATTCTTTTTTAACTAGGGGATTGCAAAATGGGTCAATAAAGGCGAAATTATTACCGTGAAAAAACATATAACTAAATCAAATTGCTTCATTTTTGTACTGTTTGCAATTTTGACAGCCTCTGTATTTGGACAGTTTAGGCGTGATGTCCCTAATACAAATATCCGTGAATCCATTGCCGGCAGAACTGAGTATTCCTCTTTATTTGATCCTAACCGATATCAAATGTCTCATAGTTTTTCAATGTCCATTTTATCTATGGGCGGTTCACCCGTGAGTGTTGGTGCATACACAAATTCATTTTCGTTTGCCTTATCACCAAATTTGATTCTGAATACCCAAGTCAGTTTGGTGCAGCCATCTATGGGGGGAATAAACAATCAAGGGCAGCTATATTATAATGTCGGAGTGGATTATCAGCCATCCAAAAATAGTTCCTTCAGTTTTAAAATCAATAATTATCCCACATATTATCAAAGATCAAACCAAACCATTCAATTAAGAGGTTATTAATTCTTGGCAAAAATAAAACGTCGTAAAAATAATAAACTTCTTTATAATCCACGATCAAACAAACCCAAAAAGCGGAAGGACATTCAGGGGACAATTGTTAATTCAGCTATTGTCATTTTGTCATTGCTGGTTGTCGCATTTATCTTTTCCTTTTCAAATCGACAAATTCAAGCCGGGGTTCCGATCGAAGTAACATTTCCTGCGATTCAAAACACACCTAAACTCGCCGTCGATATTTATGAACAAAATCCAATTTTGGATATCGAAGTCGAAATTTTAAACGGGTGTGGTATTCCCGGATTGGCCGGTAAAGTATCTGATTTCTTAAGAACAAAACAATTTGACGTCGTTAGAGCAGAGAATGCTGATCACTACAATTATGACCAAACATTGATCATTTTAAGAAATGAAAATGTTGATGGCCTTCGGAAAATTGCAGATCTTTTTTCCATGGATGAAAATACTGATTCTCGTGTAAAACACATTCCGAATGATCAACTAGATGTTGATGTTACCGTTATCCTCGGGAAAGATATTACACAAATCAAACCACTCGCAGAAGTTATCCCGTAAAATTGATTCCCAATGTATCTTTGAGTGACGAGACGAGTTTTCTTTCTGATTCCATTGCTAAGTTGGCATTAGAAAAAACGGCTGAAAATGTTATTTCTTTAGACGTTCGAGGGATTACCAGCCTTACAGATTTTTTTATTATTTGTTCTGCAGAAACCGATATTCAGGTAAAAGCAATTGCTGATAATATCCGGAAAAATACAGGACATAAGCCCTGGAGAGTTGAAGGATATAGACAATTAAATTGGGTTTTATTAGATTATATAGATGTTGTTGTTCATATATTCAAAACGACAGAACGTGACTATTATAATTTGGAAAGTCTTTGGGCTGATGCTCCATTAACCGAATATAAAGATGAACCTGAAAGAATATCTTGAATCAAAATTATTCGAAGCAGCGCAATTAGCTGACCTCACCCCTGATTTCATTCCAATAACACCTTCAAAAGATGAGCAGCATGGAGACCTGTCCTCCAGCGTTGCTTTATCTTTGGCAAAGACCGTAAAAAAGCCCCCCATGGAAATTGCCCAAAATATTCTTAAATATTTTGATAAAGAAGACAAAATTATTGCGGATGTATTTGTTTCTCCTCCGGGTTTTATCAATTTTAAGATTCGTGCTTCCTATTATCAATCGCTTGTAACCGAAATTCTAAAGAATAATAATTCTTTTGGGAAAACGGAAATAGGCGTTGGGAAAACAGCCAATGTTGAATTTGTCAGCGCTAACCCCACAGGTCCTTTAACCGTTGGTCATGGGCGACAGGCTGTACTGGGTGATACGGTCGCTAATATTTTAGAGTGGCATGGGTTTAATGTCACACGGGAATACTATTTTAATAATGCCGGGCGCCAGATGCGTTTATTGGCTGAATCTGTGGAAGGGCGGTATCGGGAGTTGACAGATGGAAGTAACGGTTTTCCTGATGATGGTTACCATGGGCATTATATACGAGATATCGCTTCCGATATTATTAATGAGTATGGAGAGAACCTTGAAAAAGGAAATGAACTTTTTCGAAAGAAAGCTGAAGAAGTTATTTTTAATGATATTAAATTTTCCTTAAAACAATTAGGTGTCGTCCATGATCAATTTTCGAATGAGAAAACATTTTATGAAACAGGCGCTATTAAAAAAACTATTTCTGATTTAAAAGAAAAAGAGCTCATATATGAGGCGGATGGTGCTACGTGGTTTAGAACGACACGATTGGGGGTGGAACAGGATCGTGTTTTAATCAAAAGCTCCGGCGAACCAACCTACCGCCTCCCGGACATAGCATATCATATCAATAAAGTTGAGCGGGGTTATGATTTCATTGTTGATATTTTTGGTTCTGATCATGTGGATACGTACCCGGATGTTTTAGCTGCCTTGGGCGCTTTGGATTTTAGAATAGATCATTTTAAAGTACTTATTCATCAGTTTGTAACATTATTAAAAAGCGGCCAGAAAGTGAAGATGTCCACCCGTAAAGCTGATTTTGTAACATTAAAAGAATTGATTGATGATGTCGGCGTTGATGTGGTTCGCTATTTTTTTATTATGCGAAGTATGAACTCTCATTTAAATTTCGATTTAGACTTGGCCGCCGATCAGTCGGAGAAAAATCCTGTCTTCTACTTACAATATGCCCACGCAAGAATATGCAATATCATAAAGCATAGTGAAAGCCTTGGGGTTGATCCTCACGATAATTATGATGTATCCTTACTCATTCATAAAGCTGAATTAGATTTGTTGAAAACAATCGATCAATTTATTGATATTATGGATGTTGCGTATAAAACGTTGGAACCACAAGTGGTTGCGAATTATTTACAAAGCTTGGCGACTAAATTTCACAAATTTTATAGCGAGTGCAGAGTTATCAATGAAGATCAAGCATTAACTGCAGCGAGAATTGCATTAATCAATGCTGTAAAAGTTATTTTATCAAATGGACTAAGAGTTCTGGGAATTTCCACACCGGAACGAATGTAACATGCTTAATATATTCAACACAGAATTGGATTTCTTAATATTGTGTCTTTCGACGCTTTTCACTTTGATCAATCCATTGGGAATCACACCCGTATTCCTGGCCATGACGGAGGGATACACCAAGGAAAGCCGAGTTTTAATCGCAAAAAAAGGCGTCCTTACCGGTACTGTAACACTCATCGTGTTTGCACTTTTAGGATCAATCATATTTTCTTTTTTTGGAATTACCATCGAAGCATTCCAGATCATGGGTGGTATTATTTTTTTCCGCAGCGGTATGCACATGCTGGATGCAAAAGTTGGTCGTACTCGGACAACCGTTAAAGAACAAGAAGAATTCATTACTGCACATGAAATTGCATACACACCAGTGGGTGTTCCATTAATTACGGGTCCCGGAGCCATCACGGGGGTCATGTTATTATCCGCCCAAACCAATTCTCCCTATAGTTTTGGAACATTAATTATTTCAATACTGATAGTAATGATTTCACTCCTCATCATTTTTATTGGGGGCGAAAAACTCAGTCGGAAAATTGGTATCACCGGGATGCGTATTATTCAGCGAATCATGGGATTAATGCTCATGGTAATTGCGGTACAATTTGTAATTAACGGCATTACTACTGTTTTCAATAAAATTTAACAAACTACAGATCGGGTTTTTTATCAGAGAAATTATTTAGTTAATATTTCCCGTTCTTCATCATAAAGCGTCCGACGAATAATTGCAAACTCTCCCGGATCGTTTTCGATTGAGAATGCACCTCTGCCGGCGCCGCCGTGAATCCAATCAACGCTTTTCCCTTTATCATTTCGTAATTCTAACACTTGAAGTTTTTGTTTTCCATCGGGAGATATTATTTCTACTTCACTCCCAGTTCCGAGTTTATTTTTGATGTCAAACCACAGCAAACCGGTTGAAGAATCCCAAACGCAATTCATACCCACTGCTTTATGTGATCGCTCCATGGAACGGTTATCATGGTAATTTTCACCAAACTCACGGGGATTTCTTGTATAAAAACCTGTCGTGTAACCTCTGTTGGATAAAGCCAATAAATCACGTAATATATTTGTATCAAAGTCTTTTTCACTATCCAAATCATCAATCGCTTTCCGGTATGATTTAGTGGCCATGGCCGCATAGTAGGCTGATTTTGTTCTTCCTTCAATTTTAAAACTCATAACGCCGGTATCACGAATTTCGTTTAATAATTCCACAGCACAAAGGTCTTTTGCATTAAAGAGGTATGTTCCGTTATCATCTTCTTCCATGGGATATAGCTCTCCCGTTCTTTCTTTTTCTTCAACAAAATATCCATCCCTCCAGTTGGTATGGTGTTTTTCAGAAGAAAATGTCTGTTGACTTTTCTCATTTATGAGTAAGGAATCGGTTTGTTGTCCTAATTGATATTCCCATCGGCAAGAATTGGTACATGTCCCCTGGTTGGCATCCCTGTGATTCATATAGTTACTGATCAAACAACGACCAGAATAAGCAATGCAAATAGCTCCATGTACAAACGATTCCAATTCAATATTGGGGACTTTTTCATTGATTTCAGAAATTTCTTTTAATTGAAGTTCCCGGGACAAGATGATCCGTTTTACTCCCAAATCTTTCCAGAATTCAACCGTTGTCCAGTTTGTAGCATTTGCTTGGGTGGAAAGATGGACTGGAATTTTTGGGACGCGTTTTATTGCTTGGACTATTAACCCGGGGTCTGCCATGATTAAACCGTCCGGCTCCCACTCAGCTATTTTTTCCAGTTCGCGAATGAATCCATCTATTTTAGTATTATGGGCATATATATTGAGTGTTAAATAGACTTTTTTTCCCAATTTATGGGCGTAACGAATCCCTTTAATTAGTGATTCTTCCCGAAAATCGTTTTCGCGCGTTCTCAATGAAAACCGTGGAACGCCTGCGTAGACAGCATCCGCTCCGTAAGCAAATGCAAATTTTAGTTTTTCTAAATTCCCTGCCGGGGATAGTAATTCAGGAATGGGGCTCATTTTCATCGGTAAGAAATTAGAAAAGTTTTACATAAGATTTATGCCGACTCGTAAATTTTGATTGGATTAAAAAATACAATCAAGAATGATTGTCGTATTATATGCACACATCCTGCTTGATCACACATCGTTTGGATCATTAGCGAAACTCACCTGGATTCGTGAAACGGAATACATTTTAGTTGAACGGATATCTGGTGGAGTGGGTGTTGGACGAGTGCGGCGTGGCCGGCACTGAACTCTATAGAGTTTCGCCAATTGGTGCGGGTGTGAAGTGTCCGCTCCAATAAGAGATATTCCTCAATTCGACAAGCAAGGATGCTTGTCGCACATCTCCATCCCGTAACTCCGGGACTACAACGCGGTCGACTTCGCTCTGAGGAGCGATTATTTAGAGTCGTTTCTTTGCAAATGCCCGACCTGAAGGAGACTTAAGATAGCGTTCAAAATCCAGTGCACGTTGTTTTTCTGTGAATGTAATATAGGTTTTAATCTTCCATGGCCTGTACTTATTAGTGTATGTGTCCTGACCATGATTATGCGATCGAAGTCTTTTCTTAATATTCTCCGTATAGCCTGTATAAAATCGGTCAGGAAAATTCAGTGATTGAATAATATAAACATGATACATAAACTATTCTCCTAGAGCCCGCTGCGACGTAGCTCATTCTAATCTTATGTGTGTTCCCGCTTTCGTTCTTTTATCAAAAGAACTTCAGCGCGGTCGACTTCGCTCTGAGGAGCGATTATTTAGAGTCGTTTCTTTGCAAATGCCCGACCTGAAGGAGACTTAAGATAGCGTTCAAAATCCAGTGCACGTTGTTTTTCTGTGAATGTAATATAGGTTTTAATCTTCCATGGCCTGTACTTATTAGTGTATGTGTCCTGACCATGATTATGCGATCGAAGTCTTTTCTTAATATTCTCCGTATAGCCTGTATAAAATCGGTCAGGAAAATTCAGTGATTGAATAATATAAACATGATACATAAACTATTCTCCTAGAGCCCGCTGCGACGTAGCTCATTCTAATCTTATGTGTGTTCCCGCTTTCGTTCTTTTATCAAAAGAACTTCAGCGCGGTCGACTTCGCTCTGAGGAGCGAAGTCGAGTGGAGGCGGGGAGAGTCGAACTCCCGTCCGAAATAAACCCCTGAAAGACATCTACATGCTTAGTTTCCCAGCATGATCTTATCTCATTAGTGGCTGGGAACAAACAACCAATAAGACCAGCCCATTGTTCTCATTTCAAAACGTCGGGCACATAATGAAACCAGTCCATGTAGTCGACGCCCTTTTATCTAACCACAGACAAATCGGATAAAGGACGGGTCACAGTCTTAAGCTGCGGCCATATAGCCGTAATCGGCATGTACGAATGTTCGGATGTTTTAGGAGAATTCCGATATCTCCGCATGCAGTCAATCAACGATTTTATCCCGTCGAAACCGGTCGCCCCCTTTTCAAATAACGTGTAGAATTTACACTATGAAGGTTTTGCAAAACCTAATGAGTGAAGAAAAAAGAGAGAAAATTTGTCTGATAGAGTCGCCCTGCCACCTTAAAATAATACTAATGAAAGGGGCGCCCGCCCCGATTGGAATAAACAAATGTGGGTGGACAGGGGCAGGAACGTAAAGCAGGCAAATTTTATCCTTTTTAATTTATGCTGTGGGTTTGTAAGCCTTCAATATAAAAAGACAATGGCTCCGAACGCCAACCCGGAGCCATTTCACTTTTTCACTTGCCAACCTCTTCAAGCGCAAAATCAAAAACAAAATAATTGCGGTTCAAAAGGAGAATAAAAATACACGGTCATATTATTCTGAGCAATAGCCAATCTTATAAAAAAGTAAAAAATTTCGCTTTTCATCGTTTCATTATTTATAACTCAATGTTGTTGGACTTCCCCAAACGCCTTTCTAATTTTGCCCGCCGATTATCATTAAAAAACGTCCGGGAAGCTTCCCGAAGGATAATTTATGGCCCCGTAGCTCAATTGGTAGAGCAGTGGCCTCTTAAGCCATTGGTTGAAGGTTCGAGTCCTTCCGGGGTCACTCGA
>CAZBEY010000006.1:0-51793 GCA_964491015.1 uncultured bacterium
AATCCCCCTTGTCAAAGGGGGCGCAGGGGGTTATATCAGACACTGAAAAACGTCTAAATCCCAGAGTGAGACAGGACCTGTAATGGCAATTCTTAAATTAATATTAAAATATGAATTAGAATACGGACTAGGATTATGAATAAGAATTTAGAAATAACATACAATCTTTTTTCCTTTTTCCTTCTTCGTTTTTATTTCTGCCATAATCCTTCTTCCTCATTCCATTTAACACTCTATCTTTCGTATTTTTTACATTCAATTTTAATAATATTACAGGGGAATAATGTCCGGACACAGTAAATGGGCAACCATTAAGCGTAAAAAGGCCGCTACCGATGCCAAGCGCAGCAAGGTTTTTACAACGATTATTAAAGAAATAACCATTGCCGCTAGAGAAGGGGGTGGGGACGCAGAAAGTAATCCGAGATTACGGCAAGCCGTTTCCAATGCGAAATCAGCGAATATGCCATCTGATAATATCACCCGCGCCGTCAAAAAAGGGACAGGAGAGCTTCCCGGCGTCAATTATGAAGAAAGTACATACGAAGGATATGGTCCTGCCGGAGTAGCCATATTTATGGAATGCTTGACGGATAATAAAAAAAGAACCGTGGCGGAAATTCGCCATCTGATCACAAAATACGGCGGCAACCTGGGGGAAAACGGTTCTGTTGCATGGATGTTTGATAAAAAAGGACAAATAACTCTCAAGGGAAATGATTTGGTAGAAGATACTGTTTTTGAAGCTGCTCTGGAAGCAGGGGCAGAAGATTTTGAAGCGGAAGGCGAAACCTTTATTATATCGACCGATCCCGGGGATTTAATGTCTGTTCGTGATACCCTGGAAAGATTGGGGTATGAGATAGAATCTGCTAATGTTGATATGATTCCGAATAATCTGCAAAAAGTAGATAGCGGAAAAGAACCATCTGTCTTGAATTTGCTGGAAGCTTTGGAAGATCATGATGATATTAAGGCAGTTTACACTAATTATGATTCTGAAGATTGATGCGGGTTATTGGTTTTGATCCGGGGATTAATCATACCGGCTTTGGGATTCTTGATTACGACAAAAGAAATGCGAAGGCTCATGGCTATGGAGTCATTCGGCCGCCACAAAAAAAGCTGCTCCCTGAACGATTAGAGTATCTCCATGACGAAACAATGAAATTGCTGGAAGAATTCAAGCCGGATGTTGTGGCTGTAGAAGATACATTTTATTCTAATAATTTTAAATCGGCGCTCATGCTTGGACAGGCTCGAGGAATGGTCATTTTGGCTTCAGCGAGAAACAATATCCCTTGTTCTGAATTTGCACCGAGAAAAGTAAAGCAATCCGTCGTTGGCAATGGGAATGCCAGTAAAGAACAAGTGCAGTATATGGTACAAAATATACTCAAATTGAAAGAACTTCCGACACCATTTGATTCTTCGGACGCCTTAGCTGTAGGGATTTGCTACATTAACCAATTTAAGTATTCTTTATGATTGACTCAATAAAAGGCCCTATTTATTATAAGGATCCAACATCAGTTGTATTGGATATGCACGGGTTGCGGTTAAAAGTCTCCATTACTGCTGCAACATATAATTCTCTTCCTGACAAAGGATTGGAGACGGAATTATTGACTTACCTCAATGTTCGTGAGGATCTTTTGGAACTGTTTGGATTTTCAGGCGCCGAAGAACGAAACATGTTTATCATGCTGAATACAATCAGCGGAATAGGACCCCGATCGGCTATGAATATTCTTTCGGGCTCCAATCCGGCTGAATTCAAAAAGAATATTATTGCCGGCGACGTGAAATCATTAACGGTTATTCCGGGGATTGGCACTAAAACGGCTAAACGTATTATTGTTGAATTGAAAGAAAAATTTGTGGAACAGGAAGATGATAATATGGATTTCATGTCTTCTGTTGATAATGGAATAGCGAGTGATGCAAGTATCGCTTTAATGTCCCTGGGGTATAAAAGGGGGCAAGTGAATCAGGCAATTCGTTTACTTGAAAAGACAGGAGAATTAGAAGGCACTATTGAAGATATCATTAGAAAAGCATTGAAAAAACTGTAAGGCTGGATGGACGGTTGATTGGATGAATACTGTAAATAAATGATCAGGGGAATTTAATGGCAGATTTAGGCATGAGTCCACCGCGAAAAGGGGTTGAAATCCCAACTTGGGATGTTATTTTTCAAACCTCCGCCATAAATGACGGGGTAAGTGAATTTTCTTATCACACTGATAAATGGATACTTACCCCATCCTTTAGGTCGGGGGTAAACATTCTAAAAGATCGGGGATTCCCGCCTGCCCCGATTGAAATATATAAAAGGGGGCGGGCATGTATCCCCAATCTACCAATCATTCAACCACCCAATCAATTTTTAGAGTATTATTATGAAAATCGCAAATCGTATTAACAACCTTGGAACTGAAACCGCTTTTGCTGTCTCCGGCATCGCCCGGGAGTGGGGTGGAAAGGGACACAAAGTCTACCCATTCCATTTGGGAGATATAAATTTACCGACACCGGAAAATATTGTTGAAGCAGCAAATAAATATATTAGAGAAGGGTACAATGGATATGCCCCGCCAAACGGAATTTTACCACTGCGGGAAGCCTTGGCAGAAGATGTGGGCAATAAGCGGGGAGTGCTATATTCTCCGGATAATGTATCCGTCCAGCCGGGCGGTAAACCGACCATCGGAAAATTTATTCAGGCGACCATGAATTCGGGAGATGAAGTGCTTTATCCTAATCCGGGATATCCCATTTACGAAAGTCAGATAGAATATCATGGAGGCATTGCTGTTCCGTATCAATATGAACAAACAGAAACTGGATTTTCCATCAATATTGACAGGCTGAAATCATCTATTACAGATAAAACAACAGCGCTCATTTATAATAATTACAATAATCCGATTTCGGCTGAATCTTCGCGGGAAGAATTGGAGGCATTGGCAGAATTGGCTATCGAACATGACCTATGGGTCTTAAGTGATGATGCATATTATGAAATGCTTTATGATACGCAAGCACAATCAATCGTTAATATTCCCGGCATGCAGGAAAGAACGGTCGTTCTATATACATTTTCGAAAAAATTTGCCATGACGGGTTGGCGTTTGGGCGCAGCGATTGGACCGGTGGACGTTATCAATGTAATTAATAAACTTAATGTGAATGATGAATCCTGCACGAACCATTTTCATCAATGGGCAATGATTGAAGCATTGGGTGAAAATCAAACCGGAGTTAAATTAATCTTAAATACGCTGCGCAAGCGGCGAGATGCCGCCATTCATGGTTTGAATCAGATTAACGGAATAGATATCGCAACTCCGGAATGTACATTTTATTTATTTCCCAACGTGACTAAAATCATGGAACGGAAACAGTTTAAAACGCTGTCGGATTTACAATTGGGAGCATTACACAAAACAGGTGTTTCTTTTTGTACTAGGGAGCATTTTGGACGTGTTCAACCTGGAGAAACAGAATCCTTCATACGCCTAGCGTATTCAGGTATTACAGTTGACGATATCAATGAGGGATTAAGTCGATTAAAAAGTTATTTTGAGAAAGAATAACAATATTTATTTGAAATATTAAAATAGTTACCCATGAAAACAACTGCACTCTATAATAAACATCTCGATCTAAACGCCCGAATGGTTGATTTTTTCAGTTACGAGATGCCCGTCCAATATACCGGTATTGTTAATGAACATATTGCGGTGCGAAATGCATGTGGAATATTCGATGTGAGTCATATGGGGGAATTTCTCATCAGCGGTGAAAATGCAGAATTATTTATCAATAAAGTAACGATAAATGATATTTCTAAACTGAAACCTGGAGATGCTCAATACTCAGCCATGTGCAATGAAAACGGAGGGATTATTGATGATTTTTTAATATACCGGTTTAATGATCATTTTATGATGGTACCCAATGCATCTAATATAGAAAAAGATTTCAACTGGTTAATTAACCACAGTCTGAATGATGTGATTATAAAAGATGTTAGCCAAGAAACAAGTCTCATTGCCCTGCAAGGTCCTGATTCAAGAAATATACTCCAGAAAATAATAAATATGGATATTACTGATTTGAAATTTTCTACGTTTATTGAAGAGCAGATAAGCGGGAAAAACGTTATCATTGCCAGAACAGGATATACTGGAGAGTTGGGCTTTGAGTTATACACGGATAACGTGATGATCCGGAAATTATGGGATTTAATCATTGACGTTGGAGGAGTGACTCCCTGTGGTCTGGGTTGTAGAGATACGCTCAGGATCGAAATGAAATTTTGCCTTTATGGAAATGATATTGACGAAACAACGAATCCAATCGAAGCGGGATTAGGGTGGATAACTAAAACGGGGAAACAGGAATTCATCGGCAAAGAAGCAGTATTAACATCAAAACGAAATAATACAAGAAGATTGGTTTCCTTTGAAATGATGGAAAGGGCTGTTCCTCGAAAAGGGTATAAAATATTTTTTCAGGGCGATGAGATTGGTGGTGTCACCAGTGGAACACAATCACCTTCATTGCAAAAAGGAATTGGTTTGGGGTATGTTCAGGAAGGAAAACATAAGCCCGGAACTGAAATTGAAGTAGAAATTCGTGGAAAAATAAAAAAAGCAATGATTGTTAAACCGCCATTTTATAAAGATGGGACTAGGCTGTCATGAGTGGAATCTTAGTCACCGGCGGCTGCGGTTTTATTGGATCACATGTCATTGATTCCCTTCTATCGCAAAAAAAGAAAGTGGTTTGTATTGATAATTTTAATGATTTCTATAATCCTAAAATAAAAAGACTCAACCAAAAACCTCATCTGCATTATAAACGGTATTCATTTCATAAAGGAGATATCAGGGACAAAGCATTCATCAGGGATGTCTTCACAAACCACTCGATTGATACTGTAATCCATTTAGCTGCAATGGCAGGTGTTCGTCCATCACTGGAAAAACCCATGTTATATACCGATGTTAATATCAACGGGACACAAGTCCTCTTAGAGGAAATGAAAAATAGGAATATTAATAAGTTCATTTTTGCGTCTTCTTCATCTGTATACGGTAATAATGATAAAATACCGTTTTCAGAATCGGATATGGTGGATCAGCAGATTTCCCCTTATGGCGCTACAAAAAAAATGGGAGAAGAGCTGGTTTTTACCTATTCACACCTCTATAATATTTCTGCTGTTTGTTTACGGTTTTTTACAGTGTACGGACCCAGGCAGCGCCCAGAAATGGCGATCCACAAATTTGTTCGTCATATTTATAATGGTATCCCTATTCCATTTTTTGGAGATGGGACAACATCACGAGATTATACTTACATCGATGATATCGTTCGTGGTATACTTTCTACCCTAGAAACGACTGACGATTTTATGATATACAACCTCGGAAATTCCGAACCGGTGAAATTAGCGGAACTGGTTTCCACAATCAGCGAAGTGATTGAAAAGGAAGCAATCCTTGATGAACAAGAAATGCCTTCCGGCGATGTATTGCGTACGTACGCTGATATCTCCCGAGCGGAAACACGACTCGATTATTACCCTAAAACACCTTTATATGATGGAATTGTTCAATTTATTAATTGGTATAAAACGGCAAAAAATAAACATGGAGATTTGTTTTGAAAGATAGACGACTAGAAATACTCGGTATTCTTTCTATGACTGTATCTATATTAATTTTGATCAGTTTGATTGGCTACAACCCTTATGAGGAACCTGGAATTTCTCCAAATGTTAATGTTGAAAATCCACTCGGAATATTAGGCGTTTACATTTCCTATTTTTTCATCAAATTTCTTTTTGGATATCCTTCCTTTGTTTTACCCGTTTTAGGCACAGCATGGGGATGGTATTTTTTTAGTAAAAAAGAATTGACACTATTCAATCGAGCTGCCGGATACATTATCGGTGGTGTTGTACTTATATCAGTAACCATCGGATTATTTGAAATTGGATTGCAGAATAAAACAGGGCATGAGTTTACCGTCAGTGGATTAGTCGGGGGCAACCTGGCAAATTTCTTTCACAGCTTTTTAGGAATTATTGGAACGGCTATTTTATTGGTATCTCTTTGGCTGATGTTAATTAGAGGTTATTTTGAATTTAATCTCTACGAACCCATAGAAAAGATTGGTGTTTTTATTAAGAAAAAGAAAGACCAAATTAAATTAAGAAAGAATCTAGCAGCATCGGAAAAATCGAAGCGAAAACACACTCTGAATTTATTGAACAAAATTGATTCTCAACGCCAAGAGGAGACTGCTGCATTTCATACGACACCAATAACGAAATCTTCGAAAACTGAAGAAATCCTTGAGGATAAAGTTAATCGTAATCAAGCAGAGCCACTTGATTCAACGGAGACATTAGAAGCTACTGATCATGCCTCTGATCAATTACCCCCAAGCGAAATAGAAGCGAATCAAAACACCGATGAACCCACAAGTGTTCAAGAAACTGAAAGAGAACCTGTTGAGTTATTTGAAGTAGGTGAAGTTGTGCAGGAAGAAGAAGTTAATTTAGACGAAGCAATGAATCAGAGTCAACCTAGACGAAAATATCAACTGCCATCTTCCGATTTATTGACTACTCCAATTAATATTTCTGATGGAATGACACGGGATGAATTGGTTGATCGTGCTGAATTTTTAACACAGTCCTTATTGACATTCGGGGTGAAAGGTAAAGTAGTAAATGTTAGTCCAGGGCCTGTCATTACCCTCTTTGAAATTGAACCGGATGAAGGAGTGAGGGTTAATAAATTTGTACAACTTTCGGATGATTTAGCTCGAGTAATGGAAGCGAGTCGAGTTCGGGTCATCGCACCGATTCCCGGAAAATCATCAGTGGGTATTGAGATTCCCAATAAAAATCCGGCAACCGTATATTTTAAATCCGTTATTAATTCTGAAAAATTTGTTAACGCCAACTCAAAATTAACATTGGCAATCGGGAAAAGTACATCCGGTGAAATATCAATTTTGGACTTAGCCAAAATGCCCCATCTGCTCATTGCCGGAACAACAGGTTCCGGTAAATCAGTATGCTTGAATACGATTGTTTGCAGTTATCTTTACCGACTGACACCGGATGAGTTAAAATTTGTTATCATCGATCCAAAGAAAGTCGAAATGTCTCTATATCGTGCTTTGGAGGATTACCATTTACTCAAAATGGAAGACATTGATGAGCCAATCGTTACATCCGTTGAAAATGCTGTTTACGCACTCCGTGCGGTAGAACGCGAAATGGGTCGACGTTATGATGTATTAGCAGATTCGGTTGTTCGAAATATTGATGAATATAACAAGAAAATGGAGAAGCAGGGTGATTCCCAAATGCCGTTTATCGTCGTTGTCATCGATGAGTTGGCAGATCTGATGATGCTTAATGCCAGAGAAGTGGAAGCCCCTATCGCCCGGCTTGCTCAATTAGCCAGAGCTGTGGGAATCCACTTAGTTATCGCAACACAGCGACCGTCTGTTGATGTGATTACTGGGTTGATCAAAGCCAACTTTCCCTCCCGAATTGCTTTTCAAGTTGCAAGTAAAATTGATTCAAGAACTATTATTGATGGGCCTGGTGCGGAAAAATTAATCGGTAAGGGAGATATGCTCTATCTTGGAGCTGGATCATCTGATCCCGTTCGAATGCACAATGCTTTTGTAACCCTAAATGAAATCGAAGCGCTGATGGAACATATTCGCACGCAGCCAAAGGCACAGGAAATAATGCTCCCAAGTATTCGGGAAGGTAAAACGGTGGATGGTGTTACAATTAGTGGAGATGATAACAGTCAGGATGAATTATTAAATGAGGCAATTCAATTAGTTGTTACCCACCAACAAGGATCCATTTCTCTTATTCAGAGAAGACTCAAAGTCGGATATTCCAGAGCAGCACGATTAATCGACCAAATGGAACAAATAGCAGTTGTCGGACCTTTTACCGGAAGCAAAGCCCGTGAAGTTCTGGTAGATGAAACCTATTTACTGCATTTAGACGAGTAATTAATGAATATTCGAATGACCCTGGCGGGTTTTTTGTTTCTTTTATCTGTTTCTTACTCTTTCGGGAATGATTTAGACTCCTTAAAAAAGGGTCTTCAGTTTCTGGAATATAAAAAAATTGATGTTACCATCACCCAATTTCAATATAGTGAACGGTATCATTCTGCAATTTCAATTTCTTTTCTGGATCAATCATCATATTTAGTGAAATCAAACGAACAAGATATTTTCGTTTCAGGTGATAAGGTTAAAACCTGGAATAAAAATACAAATCAGCTCATCATTGATACTAAATTAGAGGGAGAAAAAGATATATTTGCAATATTAACCGGGGAATTGGATGGAGTTATTCTACAAGATAAACGGAACGAAAACGGAGCAATAACGTTTGGTTTTTTCATAGAGGACTTTGGATTAAAAGGCACATTGAAAGTAGATAGGTTAAACTGGCGTTTACAAGAAATCAGAATTGAATACGATAAAGATAATTGGGTTCAGTTGAATATGAATAGTTGGCTATACTTAACAGAAAATATTTCGTTTTCTGATTTCGGCGCAGAAGCTGAAGAAGTGATTGATCTTAATGAATAGATATTACCAATTTATAATTGGGTTTATCATCAGCATAGCCGGTCTCTGGTATGCATTTAATGGAGTTGAATTAGATCAAATAAAGACACACATTTTACAGGCGGATATTGGGTATCTTCTTCTTTCTGTCGTTGTAATGATCGCAAGTGTTATTGTGAGAGCTATGCGCTGGAAATTGATATTATTACCACTGCATGTATTCCCATTAAATCCGCTATATAAATCGACGATGATTGGATATTTTGGAAATGGTGTTTTACCATTTCGATTGGGAGAATTATTAAGAGCATACGCCATCTCGAGATCACATTTTATTAGTTCTTCAGCCGCCTTTGGAACCATATTACTCGAGCGGTTACTGGATTTGATTGGATTGGTTGTGTTGATGGCTTTCGTAGCATTCTTTTCGCCTTTGATGGAATGGAGCGAGACAATATTATATGGGTTAATATTCTTTACGGTAGGTGGTTTTATTTTTATCATTTGGCTTGGGAAAAGTCATTCCAATTTTCATGAAAAAGTGATCTATTGGAAAATTTTCCAAGGCAAAGCTGCACAGAAAATTCTTCATATTATTAATAATATTTTTCAAGGATTAACTTCAATACGTCAAACAAAACATACGGGTGGTTTGATTTTTTACACAGTTGCTTTGTGGTTTATGTATTTTGTCTGTACCTACTCAGTCGTTTTAGCCACACAAATTGACATATCCTGGATAGGCTCCTGTATCGTTTTAATTGCTACAACGCTGGCAATCTCGATTCCGTCTGCACCGGGTTACGTAGGAACGTATCATGCTGCCGCAGTATACGTTCTCGTAAATATTTTTAATGCAAGCGTTGGTGAATCTCAAGCCTTTTCAGTACTCATTCATGCTATTGGATATATACCATTAGTGGTAATTGGTTTTATTTATTTTCTCCAAAGTTCTATCCATTTTAAAGAGATAAAATCAGTTAACATTCCGTCATGAAAAAATATGATACTATTTTTCTTGATCGAGACGGAACGCTGAACCCGGATCCGGGCTATATTAGTAACATAGCCCATTATAAATTTTATCCGTTTACAATAGAAGCATTAAAGAAATTAGCTCATGTGTGCGATGGGTTTTGTATTATAACAAATCAATCGGGTATTGGGAGAGGATTGGTCAAGCAGAAGAATCTGGATGAAATTCATGAATATATTCGATCAGAATTTGAAATACATCAAATCAAACTTCTGGATATCTATGTCTGCCCGGATCATCCCGATCAGGCTTCAAGCGATCGCAAACCTGGAACGGGAATGTTTACAAAAGCTTCAAAAAAATACAATATAGATCTAAAAAGATCAATGATGATTGGTGATGCTGGATCGGATATTGAAGCAGGTGCTAAATTAGAAATGGATACGATGCTGGTTTTAACAGGAAATGGTCCTGAAACAGTTGAAATTTTGAAAAATATTAAGCCAACCATAATTGTTGAGAATTTAATGGCAGGAGCAGAATTAATAGTATCATGAGTACGTCCATTGCTGTATTGATGGGAGGACCTTCCTCGGAACGGGACGTTTCTTTGCAATCAGGGAAAGCCATTCAACGCGCTTGTGAAAATCTTGCGTTTGATACAACATCTGTTGTATTTGATACGAATATTATGGATCATTTAGATACGTTGCTCAATGTTGATTTGGTTCTAATTGCACTACATGGAGGTCTGGGGGAAAATGGTCGAATTCAAGGGTTATTTGAAAGTCTTGGAATTCAATTTACCGGATCAGACGCACTATCATCAGCCATATGCATGGATAAACATATCAGTAAACTGCTTGTTAAAGATGTTGGTATATCGACTCCAAAATGGATGAGAATTCGGAAAAACGAATCATTCAATAAATCTCTCATCGAATATCCATGTGTTGTAAAACCAAACAGCGAAGGCAGTACCATCGGTTTAACAATCGTCGATCACGTGAATCAATTGGAAGAAGCCATAAAAAAAGCCCTTGCGTATGATAATGAAATATTAGTTGAGGATTACATTGCCGGTAAAGAGTTGACAGTTTCTGTCCTTGGCGATGATATTTTGCCGATCGTCGAGATACGACCATCTCATGCACTTTATGACTACGAATGTAAATATTCGAAAGGATTGACTGAATATTATTGTCCAGCGGAACTGGATAATAAGCTATCAAAAAATATTCAGGAAACGACCTCAGAAATATATAATCATTTAAAATGCCGTCATTATGGAAGAGTCGACTTTCGATTGGATAATGATAATAAATGTTGGTTTCTCGAAGTAAATACGCTACCCGGTATGACTGAAACCAGTTTGGTGCCAAAAGCAGCCAAAGCAGCTGGAATCACTTTTGATAAATTGATACATAATATTATCATCCAAGCATTGAATTGAAAATGGATATCAAATTTTATAACACAATGACCGGAAAAAAGGAAAAATTTATCCCAATGGAGGAGGGGAAAGTTTCATTATATACATGTGGACCAACGGTTTACAATCCTGCCCACATTGGTAATTTCCGAACATTCCTTTTCGAGGATGTATTAAAACGTTTTCTTTTGACGGCAGGGTATGAAGTCTGCCACGTCATGAACATTACTGACGTGGATGATAAAACCATCAATAAATCAAGAGTGGAAAAAACCAGTCTCAAGGAATTGACAGATAAATACACGAAATATTTTATGGAAGACCTTGAAACAATTAAAATTCTTCCTGCAGATCATTTTCCAAAAGCGACAAATCATATTGAAGATATGATTGAAATGATTAAGTCCCTGATTAAAAAAGGTCATGCGTACGTGACCGATGACGGGTCTGTTTATTTCTCCATAAAAACATTCGAAGGTTACGGAAAGCTGTCAAACTTAGATTTTGATAATCAACTTCAGTCCGATCGCATTGCTTCTGATGAATATACTAAAGATAATCCACAGGACTTTGCATTGTGGAAATCTTGGAAGGAAGAGGATGGAGATATATTCTGGAAATCTCCCTGGAGCAAAGGTCGACCGGGATGGCACATAGAATGTTCGGCGATGTCAACAAAATATCTTGGGAGTCAATTTGATATTCATTGTGGAGGTGTGGATAATATTTTCCCCCACCATGAAAATGAAATCGCCCAAAATTATTGTTCATCAGGTTCACCATTTGTCAATATATGGATGCATAGCGAACACTTAAAACTCGACGACAAAAAGATGAGTAAAAAATTAGGGAATATAATCTCGGTGCCATCATTGATTGAAAAAGGACACACACCGGAATCTATTCGATTCGCACTATTCAGTAGTCATTATCGATCAAAATTGACATTTTCAGAATTAAAATTGATTGAATCCAAAAAGGCGATTCACCGGATTAATGATGTTTATGACCGTTTAAAGAATGTCCAAAATATTAAACCAATTCTTCCAACCGCATATAGTGATTTTCTCGCTGCATTAAGCGACGATTTAAATACACCAAAAGCACTTGGGATTCTTTTCTCATTTATTAAAGATATAAACCAAAAATTGGATGAAGGATTACTTTCAAATGAGAATATTGCTAAAAGTATTTATTTTATTGAGAGCGCTGATAAAATTTTTTCGTTTTTAACCACCAAAGATAAAATTCCGGAAGACCTATCGAAATTAATGATAAGAAGAGAAAAAGCGCGAAAGAATAGAGATTATAAATTATCAGATCAGTTACGGGATGAAATCCTGAAAAAAGGGTGGATCATTGAAGACACATCTGATGGAACAAAATGTTATAAAGCTTAATAAAAAACATCACCTACGATTGTATAAAAAAATAATTTTTATTATGTAATTCTTTATTGCGGGATATTTATTTTTTTATTTAATTTTGGAGGCTTTGCATTACCTGGTATTCGATTGTTTAATTTCCAAAAATTATTGACGACCGGTTAGGGTCGAATCGATTGATTCGAAAAACTAAAACCCGACTTGCCACCGTAGCTCAGCTGGTAGAGCAACTGATTTGTAATCAGTCGGTCGGGGGTTCGAGTCCCTTCGGTGGCTCACGCTTATTAATAATGTGAAAAAGTCTGTTGGGGGAGATGGCCGAGCGGTCAATGGCAGCAGACTGTAAATCTGCCGGCGTACGCCTACGGAGGTTCGAATCCTTCTCTCCCCACAATATTATGCGGGTGTAGCTCAGTTGGTAGAGCATCAGCCTTCCAAGCTGAGGGTCGAGAGTTCGAATCTCTTCGCCCGCTCTTACTGACAGAGAAACCTGCTTTGAGCACTTGGCAAGTAACTGCCTACGTAGCTCAGTCGGTAGAGCACTTCCTTGGTAAGGAAGAGGTCACCGGTTCAAGTCCGGTCGTAGGCTCAATGCAAAGCGATTATTGAATAATTAAACTAAGGAGATCGAGAGATGTCTAAGGCAAAATTCGAGCGAACAAAACCGCACGTAAACATAGGGACGATAGGTCATGTAGATCATGGGAAGACCACATTGACAGCAGCGATCACGCTGGTCCAATCAGCGCGAGGGATGGCTGAGACCCGTTCATTTGATAGTATTGATAATGCACCGGAGGAGCGTGAGCGAGGCATAACGATTCAGACTGCCCACGTAGAGTATGAGACTGAATCGCGTCACTATGCCCATGTAGACTGTCCGGGTCACGCGGATTATATTAAGAATATGATCACAGGAGCTGCCCAGATGGATGGCGCCATATTGGTGGTAAGTGCAGCAGATGGTCCAATGCCTCAGACGCGGGAGCATGTTTTATTGGCACGCCAGGTAAATGTACCAAGTGTCGTCGTATTTATGAATAAGACAGATCAGGTAGATGATCCGGAGTTATTGGAGCTTGTGGAGATGGAATTGCGGGATTTGTTGAATGAGTATGAGTTTCCGGGGGATGATACTCCGATCATTATGGGAAGCGCATTGAATGCATTGAATAATCCTGGAGATGAAGAGGCGAATAAATGTATTGTTGAATTGATGGAAGCTTGTGATAGTTTTATTCCGGAGCCAACGCGAGATGTAGACAGACCTTTTTTAATGCCTGTTGAGGATGTATTTTCCATTACCGGCCGAGGAACGGTAGGTACCGGCAGGATAGAGCGAGGCATCGTTAAAGTAGGTGATGTTGTAGAGATGATAGGGATGGGAGAACATAAGAAGACGACGGTGACGGGTGTAGAGATGTTCAGGAAGCTGTTGGATGAAGGTCAGGCGGGAGATAATGCAGGATTATTGCTTCGAGGAATTGATAAAGAAGAGTTGAAGCGTGGGATGGTATTAGCAGCGCCGGGATCAATAACGCCCCATACAAAGTTTAAGGCGAATGTATATGTATTGAAGAAGGAAGAGGGTGGCCGCCACACGCCGTTTTTCAATGGATATCGTCCGCAGTTTTATTTTAGGACCACTGATGTAACGGGGGTAGTGACTTTACCGTCGGGTACAGAGATGGTAATGCCGGGAGATAATATAGTGATGGATGTTGAGATGATAACCTCAATAGCAATGGATAAGGAGCTGCGTTTTGCAATTCGTGAAGGTGGCCGGACTGTTGGCGCCGGGGTTGTAACGGAAATTGTTGAGTAAGTCATGGCAGGCAATAGTAAGAGAGACATTATCCAAATTGAAAGTACCGCAGGCACAGGATATCGTTATACTGTGACGAAAAGCAGGCGCTTGCATCCGGATCGTGTAGAATATAAAAAATATGATCCGATTGTTCGCAAACACGTTGTTTTTAAAGAAACGAAATAACTGAAATCGAAACAGTGAAACGTTTAGTTATTCATAATAGGAGTGTAGCTCAATTGGTAGAGCACCGGTCTCCAAAACCGGGGGTTGAGGGTTCAATTCCTTCCACTCCTGCCAAATAGATATTGTTCTTTTAAAAGGAATATATGATAAAGAAAACACAAAAGTTTTTTGGTGAAGTACGGTTGGAGTTGAAGAAAGTGTCCTGGCCAACTTGGGATGAACTAAAAGGATCTACTTATGTTGTCATTGGGCTTTCTTTATTAATCGGTGTTTTCTTGTTTTTTATAGATATAATTCTTTCAAGAGCCATGAGTGTAGTGCTTTAGTATGGAATGGTATACGATAAGGGTCATTTCCGGAAAAGAACGGAAGATTCGAGAAAACATATTGTATGAAGTTGAATTGGCTAACATGCAAGATGATATACGAGAAATTTTGGTTCCATCCGAAAATATTATTGAAATGAAAGATGGGAAAAAGAAAATACGCAATAAGGTTTTCTTTCCTGGATACTTATTAATACAAATGAATTTGGATAAAGAATCACGTTATTTGATTGAAAATACAACAGGAGTTATGAATTATGTCGGTCCTCACAATGAACCGGAACCAGTTAAATCTGAAGAAATTAATCGAATTATAGGCGTAGTAGAAAGTGGAGAAGCGAGAGAAGTAAACAAAACGCCTTATCGTGTTGGGGATCACGTTAAAGTGACTGATGGTCCTTTTATGGATTTTTCTGGCTATGTACAGGAAATCAACGAGGATAAACAGAAGTTAAAAGTATCGGTTAGTATTTTTGGTCGCCCAACCCCAGTTGAATTGAATTATTTACAAATAGAACTTGAAAAATAGGTATTGACTCAAAATGGCAAAAAAGGAAATAGGTTTCATTAAATTGCAAATACCTGCTGGTCAAGCAAATCCTGCACCGCCGGTTGGACCTGCTTTGGGCCAGCATGGTGTAAATATAATGGAATTTTGCAACGCATTTAACACGGCAACAAAAGAACAAATGGGTACAATTATTCCGGTTGAAATCACAGTCTTTGCCGATAGAAGTTTTTCGTTTATTACAAAAACGCCTCCAGCAGCAGTTTTATTGAAAAAAGCAGCGAAAATTCAAAAAGGTTCCAGTGAACCTAATCGTGATAAGGTTGGCAAAGTTACAGAACAAGATTTAAGAGAAATTGCAGAAATTAAAATGCCGGATCTCAATGCCAATACAATTGAGCAGGCAGTCGAAATGATAAGAGGAACAGCTAAAAGCATGGGGCTTGAGGTTTAAGTATTATGAATATTTCAAAACATAAACATAAAGTTTCGGAAAGTGTAGACCGCACAAAAGAATATTCAATTGATGATGCGCTGTCGTTGGTAAGTGAATTAAGATATGTTAAATTTGATGAAACAATTGACGTTTCAATGAATTTAGGTGTCGATCCAAGACATGCTGAAGAAAATATTCGTGTCACTACTAGTTTGCCTCACGGGACTGGAAAGGATGTAAAAGTATTAGTGTTAACTCGGGGCCCAAAAGAAAAAGAGGCCCAGGAAGCGGGTTCCGATTTCGTTGGGAATGATGATTTTATAGAAAAAATTAAAGGCGGCTGGGCAGATATTGACAAAATTATTGCGACACCTGATATGATGGCAGAACTCGGAAGGCTGGGAAAAATTTTAGGACCCAAAGGACTAATGCCAAACCCTAAAAGCGGTACCGTCACGATGGATGTGGGAAAGGCAGTTAAAGAAATCAAAGCAGGTAAAGTTGAATTACGCGTAGAAAAAAATGGGATTATTCATACGGTGTGCGGAAAAGCATCTTTTGATAAAGAAAAATTAAAAGATAATATAAAAGCAATTTATGACACCGTTATTAAAGAGAAACCTGCATCAGTCAAGGGAACATATTTTAAAAAAATGACTATCTCTTCGACTATGGGCCCTGGTATTAAAGTAGATACAGCAACACTAAGGTAGAAAAATGCCAAATATAAAAAATATTGCATTACTAAAAGAACTAAAGGATAAGCTTGGTCGTGCAAAGGCGATCTATTTCACAAATTACCGTGGGCTGGACGTTTCCAGCATTACGGACTTAAGGAGTCAATTTTTTAAGGCGGACGTTGAATATACAGTCGCAAAAAACACCATTATTAAAATTGCTGCCAAAGAAAATAATATTGAAGGGCTTAATAAAATTTTATCTGGCCCAACAGCTATTGCAATTTCATATAATGAACCGACGAGTCCGGCAAAGGTGATCAAGACATTTGCAAAGAAACATAATAAACCGGAAGTAAAAGGAATTTTATTTGATGGAGTCGTCTTCCCCGGAAATGAATTCAGTCGAATTGCCAATTTACCTAGTAAACCGGAATTGTTATCACAGTTTTCTGCAATGCTGCAAAGTCCTATGACCAAATTAGTAGGCACTTTGAGTGCGCCGATGGTCAATATTGTAAATGTATTAAATAGTTTAAAAGAACAAAAATCAGAGTAATAAATAAAAGGAGTGAAATAACATGGCTGAAGTGAAAAGAGCCGATGTGCTAAATTACCTTGAATCTGCGAACATGATGGAAATTTCTGATCTAATTTCAGAAATAGAAGAGAAGTTTGGTGTCACCGCTGCTGCCCCGGTAGCTGTTGCTGCTGCCCCTGTCACAGGTGATGGAGAAGCTGCGGAAGTAAAAGATTCTTTCGATGTCGTTATTACTGAAGTTGGACAATCTAAAATTAGTGTTATCAAAGTTGTCCGGGCTGTAACAGACCTTGGTTTGAAAGAAGCCAAAGAATTGGTTGATTCTGCCCCAAAGGCAGTAAAAGAGGGTGTTCCACAGGCTGAAGCGGATGAGTTAAAAGCGAAACTTGAAGAAGCTGGTGCAACTGTCGAGTTGAAATAAATTATCGAAAACGATATTCCATTCATATCATCTTTTCAACCGTAAAAAAGGAGGCTTAATTGGGAGCCACATATAAAAGTACGTCTAGTAGAATTTCTTTCTCTAAAATAGCTTCTGTAGTAGATATGCCGGATCTTCTGGCACTACAAAAAGATTCATTTCAAGAATTCTTACAAGAAAATGTTCTTGAAGATGAGCGTTTACCTATTGGTTTAGAAGGTGTATTTCGAAATGTTTTTCCATTAGAAGATACTCATCGAAACTATGTACTAGAATTCAGTAATTATTTTCTTGGTCTACCGAAATACACTCCAGACGAATGCATCGATAGGGGAGTCACATATTCTCTTCCCCTTAAAGTACGTTTGGTGTTACATATAACAGATGAAGAGGATAAAAATAAATTCGCACAGTCGATTGAACAGGAAGTGTATTTTGGTAATATCCCTTACATGACTGATAAGGGTACGTTTGTAATTAACGGCGCTGAAAGAGTTATTGTCTCACAACTTCAGCGATCGCCCGGAGTTTTCTTCGACGAGAATATTCATCCAAATGGGACGAAATTATTTCAAGCGAGAATTATTCCATTTAGAGGATCTTGGGTAGATTTTACTACCGATATAAATGATTGCCTTTTTGCGATTATTGATCGCCGTAGAAAGTTCCCTGTTACGATGCTCTTACGTGCTTTGGGTTTTTCATCGAATAAAGACATTTTTGAAGCATTTGGATCAATCAAAGCATTCGGTTTATCTGATAGAAATATAGAAGACGCAATAGGTTTTACGCTTGTAGAAGATATGGTTGACGAATTAACTGGTGAAATATTTTATGAAGGCGGCGTAGAGGTGACACAAGAGGTTATTGATACGTTAAAAGAAGCGGGTATTAAATCTATTGATGTTGTAAATGGCAATAAAAATTTCGCCTCCATGCTGTTGATGAACACAATGCAGAAAGATCCAACTCGAAATACTGAGCAGGCCCTGAGTGTTCTTTATCAATTATTGCGTTCCGGCGATCCGCCAAACCTTGAAACAGCTCAAAAATTCATCGAGCGAATATTTTTCAGTCCAAAAAAATATGATCTTGGTCAAGTTGGGCGATATCGCTTAAATCAACAGTTTAATTTGAATGTTCCAGTTGAGAACACCGTTTTAACTATGGATGACATCATTCAGGTTTTGTTATTTCTGATTGAAATGCGTAAAGGGGAGCGTGGTCCTGATGATATTGATCATTTAGGTAACCGCCGTGTTAAAACAATTGGAGAACAGCTCACAAACCAATTCAGCGTTGCGTTGAGTCGGATGTTACGCACTATTTTTGAGCGTATGAATCTTAGGGAACAAGAATCAATTACACCACAAGATTTAATAAACTCACGTGTAGTTACAACCGTTATTAATACGTTCTTTGGAACGAGTCAATTATCACAATTTGGTGACCAAACAAATCCTTTGGCAGAAATCACACATAAGCGTCGTATTTCATCTCTTGGGCCGGGTGGATTAACGCGAGAAAGAGCCGGGTTTGAAGTCAGGGATGTGCACTATACTCATTATGGTAGGCTGTGTCCTATTGAGACACCTGAAGGTCCAAATATTGGTTTAATTTCATCTCTAGCGCTATTTGCAATCGTAAATAACCATGGATTTATTGAAGCCCCATATAGGTTGCTGAATAAACAAGGTAAGAAATCAATTGCAACTAATAAAGTGAAATACTTATCTGCCGATGATGAAGATCGTGTGATGGTCGCTCAGGCGAATAGTAAAATGGATAAGAATAATCGTTTAACCGACGATGTTATTCGTGGTCGCATTCGGGGTGATTTCCCAATGGTGGAACCTAGCGCTGTGGATTATATGGATGTTTCGCCAAATCAGATTTTAAGTGTTGCTGCCGCCCTAATTCCATTTCTAGAACATGATGATGCTAACAGGGCATTAATGGGATCGAATATGCAACGGCAATCCGTGCCTTTGATGAAACCGACGGCTCCAATTGTTGGAACCGGTCTAGAGCGTAAAGTTGCAAGAGATTCCAGAACGTGTATTTCGTCACCGGTCGATGGTGTGATTGAATATGTTGATTCTGAAAAAATAGTCATTCGATCCATTGATGTTCCGGATGAATTGGCTTTGACGGAACATACAAATTTAATTGAAGTGAAATTGCATAAATATCATCGTACAAACCAAAATTCCTGTCATAATCAAAGACCGCTTGTTTCTGTCAATCAGAAAATTAAAGTCGGTGACGTATTGGCTGACGGAGCATCCAGTGATGGTGGTGAGTTAGCTCTTGGTCAAAATGTGGCAGTTGCTTTTATGCCTTGGCGCGGTTATAATTTTGAAGATGCCATTGTTATCAGTGAACGCCTGGTTAAAAAGGATGTATACACTAGTATTCATGTTAATGAAATTGAACTGGAAGTTCGGGACACCAAAAGAGGTGAAGAAGAATTAACAGCGGAAATTCCAAATGTAAGTGAAGATGCAACGCGAGAGCTTGATGATCGAGGGATCATTCGCGTTGGTGCAAAAGTAAAACCAGGAGATATTTTAATTGGAAAAGTTACTCCTAAAGGAGAAACGGATCCTACACCCGAAGAAAAATTACTGCGTGCTATTTTTGGCGAAAAAGCCGGGGAAGTAAAAGATGCATCTAAGACGGCAGATCCGGGAATTAAAGGCGTAGTAATCAACGCAAAGCTCTTTGAAAAGAAAAAGAAAATTTCTAAGAAAGAATTAAAAGTGTCTATCGTTGCTCTTCAAAGAGAGACAATAGCGAAGAAGCACGCCTTAAAGCAAGCTCGTGATGAGAAATTAGTCACATTACTCAAAGGGCAAATTTCAAGTGGTATTCGCGATCGAGCTACCGGTAAAACGTTGATTAAGAAATCCACCAAACTTACAATTAAACGTGTTCGCGCTTTTGATTTGGAGAGATTTGCTCAAGATTCATCTTGGGTTGAAGCTGTTGATATTTGGAAAAAGATTAAAACGGTATGGCGTTCCTATCGAAAAGAATGGCAAGCAATTGAGGATTATCTTGAACGCGAAGTTTTTAAGCTTCGAGTCGGAGATGAGCTTCAGCCTGGAATCCTTCAATTGGCAAAAGTTTACGTGGCTAGTAAACGTAAAATCCAAGTGGGTGATAAAATGGCTGGCCGACACGGTAATAAGGGCGTTGTAGCTACGATTGTACCTGAAGAAAATATGCCGTTCATGGAAGATGGTACCCCAATTGATATCGTGTTAAATCCATTAGGTGTTCCTTCTCGCATGAACCTTGGGCAATTGTATGAAACAATGCTTGGATGGGCGGGAGATATACTCGGATGCCGCTATGAAACTGCTGCTTTTGACGGAGCTTCTCCAGAAGATGTTGTAACCGAATTGAAAAAAGCCAAATTACCTGTGACAGGAAAGATTCCATTAGTCGATGGACAGACCGGTGAAACATTTGAAAATCCTGTTACCGTTGGTATGATTTACATGATGAAATTAAGCCATATGGTCGAGGATAAAATGCATGCTCGTTCTACGGGTCCATATTCATTAATTACACAACAGCCGTTAGGCGGAAAAGCCCAATTCGGTGGACAGCGGTTTGGGGAAATGGAATGTTGGGCTTTGGAGGCTTATGGGGCTGCAAGCACTTTACAAGAAATCCTGACAGTAAAATCGGATGATGTTGAAGGACGGTCTAAAGTGTATAACGCCATCGTTCGTGGAGATGATTTGCCTGAATTTGGTTCTCCGGAATCATTTAGCGTTCTTATCAAAGAACTGCAGGGACTTGGTTTAGATATTGAACTTGATTAAGAGGAGATAACGTTTTGACGTTCATTCAATCAACAAAAATCGATACATCAAAAAAATACAATTCTATCACGATTAGTTTATCGTCGCCAGAAATGATTTTGACGCGATCCTATGGTGAAGTATTAAAACCTGAAACAATTAATTATCGTTCTTATAAACCAGAAAAAGATGGCCTTTTCTGCGAAAAGATATTCGGGCCGGTAAAAGACTACGAATGCCATTGTGGAAAATATAAAGGTATTCGCTATCGTGGAATAATCTGTGATCGCTGCGGTGTTGAAGTAACGCGTAAACAGGTACGTCGGGAACGAATGGGTCATATTACTCTTGCAGTACCGGTTGTCCATATTTGGTATCTAAGATCAATTCCAAGTAAATTGAGCTATTTATTAGGTTTAAGTACTAAAAACCTTGAAAGAATTATTTATTATGAAGTGTACTGTATTATCAATCCGGGTGCAAGCGGTCGTGAAGTAAATGAACTCATTGATGAAGATGAGTATTATGAACTGGAGACTAAATATGGATTCTACTCTGTGACAGAAGAAGATCGTGATAACGATAATTTTTTTCACGCATCTATGGGCGGGGAAGCAATGCGGGATATGCTCGCTAATATTAATATGATGGAACTAAAGAACAATTTGATTGAAATTATCAACACTTCTCGGTCCAAGCAGAAAAAACAAGATGCCTTGAAACGACTGAAAGTTGTAAAAGCATTCTTACCAACTGTCAATAAGAAAAAACTGAACAATCCGGACTGGATGGTTGTTTCAGTTCTTCCTGTAATGCCGCCGGAATTAAGACCTCTGGTGCCATTGGATGGAGGGCGATTTGCCGCGAGTGATTTGAACGATCTGTATCGTAGAATTATTATACGAAATAACCGTCTGAAGCAATTAATGGAGATAAAAGCTCCTGATGTCATTTTGCGTAATGAAAAACGTATGCTTCAAGAGTCAGTGGACGCATTATTTGACAATAGTCGGCGAAAAACGGCTATTCGCTCCGGAACCCGCAGGCCATTAAAATCAATTTCAGATATGCTTCGAGGAAAAACGGGTAGATTCCGTCAGAATCTTTTAGGTAAACGAGTCGATTATTCGGGACGATCAGTTATCGTTGTTGGACCTGATTTAATGCTACATGAATGCGGTTTGCCAAAGAAAATGGCTTTGGAATTATTCAAACCTCACATGATTAATGAATTAATGAAGCGTGGCTTTGCACAAACACCACGAGGTGCAAAACTGATGATAGAAAGCGGTGATGGTGTTGTACTCAAAGTATTAGAATACGTAGTCCAAGGGCACCCGGTACTGCTCAACCGTGCACCCACTTTGCATCGATTGGGTATTCAAGCTTTTCAACCCGTACTTGTAGATGGCAAAGCGATAAAAATTCATCCTCTGGTTTGTGCAGCATTTAATGCTGACTTCGATGGAGATCAAATGGCAGTCCATGTACCTCTTTCGCTCCAATCTCAGTTGGAAGCGCGGGTGTTGATGCTTTCCAGTCATAATATACTTCATCCTGCAAATGGTAAACCGATCGCAATCCCATCACAAGATATGGTATTAGGCTGCCACTATTTGACGAGAGCGCGCAAAGGAATGAAGGGTGAAGGAAAAAATGTCGGTTCATTCCAAGAATTGTTAATGGCATATGAGAATAAAGTTGTTGATTTGAATGCCATAATTAATATTAGACATAATGGCGAGTGGCATAAAAAAACAACCGTAGGTCGGGCTATTTTTAATTCTATTATGCCGGAAGAACTTGAATATTTTGATGGTATAATTAGTAAAGTGACTCTCCAGAAGATTGTGAATGAATCATATTTGTTAGCGGGGAATTACAAAACAGTTCAATTTCTTGATAAGTTGAAAAATCTTGGGTTTGAAATTGCGACAAAAAGCGGCAGTTCAATTTCAATAAGTGATATTTTAGTCCCTGAGAAAAAACACAGTATTATCAAAAGTGCATCGGAAGAAATAGCCTCAATTCAAGATAAATACGACAGGCATGTGTTAACAGAGGGAGAACGATATAATAAAGTGATTGACGTCTGGACGCATGCGACCAATAAGGTGGCAGCAACAATGATGGATGAATTGAAGCAGGATTCACAAGGATTTAATCCGGTGTTTATGATGGCTGATTCAGGAGCTCGTGGTAGCCAAGACCAGATAAAGCAGCTGGCAGGAATGCGTGGATTGATGGCAAAACCTCAAAAATCAATGACCGGTAGTAAAGGTGAGATTATTGAATCACCGATTACATCTAACTTTAAAGAAGGGTTGTCGGTTTTGGAGTACTTTATTTCAACTCACGGGGCTCGGAAAGGGTTAGCAGACACGGCTCTTAAAACAGCTGATGCGGGATATTTGACGAGACGATTGGTTGATGTGGCTCAAGATGTAGTAATATATGAAGTTGATTGCGGCACCATAAACGGGATATATATTTCTGACTTAAAAGAAGGTGAAGAAATAATTGAACCTTTGGCAGATAGAGTGCTCGGCCGGACGATGGTAGATGACCTAATTATAGAGGGTAAGGCAAAGATAAAGAGAGGACAGTTAATTACTGAGAAAGAAGCAGAGTTGTTAGATAAATATAATATTGATAGTATTCGAATTCGATCCGTACTGACGTGTGAATCCTTGCGAGGTGTTTGTGGAAAATGTTATGGATGGAATTTATCAACTCATAGTCCCGTCAATATAGGAACAGCGGTTGGAATTCAAGCGGCCCAAAGTATCGGAGAACCCGGTACCCAGCTTACATTAAGGACATTCCATATTGGTGGTACAGCAACTAGAATAATCGAGAAATCAGAAATGACAACTAAGTATGCAGGAACGATAAAATACTCAAAAGGTATGGATGTTGCAAAGATGGTTGACGAAGAAGGTGTCAGTAGAGTTCGCTGTATGGTCCGCCATGCGAAAATCACAGTAGTGGATACAGACGGCAAAGCATTGAATAATTACACCGTTCCTTATGGCGCCGATGTACGTGTGTCAGAAGGTGAGAAGATAAAAGCCGGTTCAATTCTATTCCAATGGGATCCTTATACAGATATTATTCTTGCAAGACAGACGGGTAAAATTCAATTAAAAGATTTTATTGAAGGAGAAACTTATAAAGTTGAGGCTGTTGAGGGCGGTAAGAAACAAATGGTCATTGTGGAAGCAAAGGATAGGCAATTGAGTCCGCATGTAGATATTATAGATAAAGATAGTAAAATCCTCTCCGGCGGAACCATCCTCCCGGTAAAGGCAACATTAGTTGTGAGGGATGGGCAGAAAGTAAAGCAAGGTCAAACCTTGGTAAAAATTCCGAAAGATATTGGAAAAACGCGTGATATTACGGGTGGTCTACCTCGAGTAGCAGAATTGTTTGAAGCAAGAAAGCCTGGTAATCCCTCTGTTGTAAGTGAAGTAGATGGTACTGTACAATTTGGTGAAATTAAAAGAGGTATTAGAAAAATCCTCGTCACAAGTGTAGAAGGGGAAGTAAGGAAGTACTCAATACCATACGGTAAACATATCATTGTTCATGAAGGTGATTACATCATTGCTGGTACCCCATTGTGTGAAGGATCCATCTCTCCAACTGATATACTAAATATTTTAGGCCCGGGAAAAGTCCGTGAATATTTGGTAAATGAAATACAAGAGGTGTATCGTCTTCAAGGTGTAAAAATTAATGATAAACACATTGAAACAATCGTTCGTCAGATGATGCTAAAAATAAATATTGAAGATCCCGGCGATAGTAAATTCATGCAGGGAGATCGTGTGAATAAAGTAGAATTTTTTAAAGCAAGCCGCCAATTAATGGATATGGCTATAATCAAAACAACAGGAGATTCTGATCTGGAGGAAGGTTCGTTGGTTGATAAGGCTGAGCTTCGAGAGATTAATAAAGCACTAAAAGAAAGTGGAAAAGTCCCTGCAACAACTCGTAAACCCAAACCGGCGACATTCAAGCCGCTATTAATGGGAATTACTCAAGCGTCGCTGAATACTGAAAGTTTTATGTCCGCAGCATCTTTCCAGGAAACAACAAGAATTTTAACCGATGCAGCGGTAGAGTGTAAAACGGATTACTTAAGAGGATTGAAAGAGAACATAGCAGTTGGTCGGTTAATACCGGCCGGAACCGGTACTCCGGGACTGAATAGAATTCTTGTGGAAGATCCTGATTCATTAGTTTCAAATGAATTAGATGTAGATGTTAAGAATCAATTATTATAAATGTATTAATTCCATGTAAAAACAATTGACTGAAAAGCTAAATAAATAGTAATTTTGCTGGCTTTTTAGGAACTGATATGCCGACGATAAATCAATTAATAAGAAAAGGACGCAAGGTAGTAACGAAAAAAACGTCTACACCTGCGCTAGCTGGGAATCCTCACAAACGAGGTGTTTGCACGCGTGTTTATACTACAACACCGAAAAAGCCTAATTCGGCTCTTCGAAAAGTTGCTCGCGTTCGATTAACAAATGGTCGTGAAGTAAATGCGTATATACCCGGTGAAGGACATAACCTTCAAGAACATTCAATTGTTTTAATCGAAGGTGGGCGTGTGAAAGATTTGCCTGGGGTTAGATATCATATCGTTCGAGGAACATTAGATACTGCAGGAGTTTCAGACCGCCGAACAAGTCGTTCCCGGTACGGTGCCAAAAAACCCAAATAGGAAGTCATGAGACGAAGAAGACCAGAAAGAAGACAGATTTTACCTGATCCGGTTTATAATAACCTTTCAGTGGCAAAATTTATCAACTACTTAATTAAGGGTGGGAAAAAAGGTATAGCGGAGAAAATATTTTATTCTGCTATGGAATCTATTAAGAGCAAAACCAAAACAGACGGTTTTAAAATTTTTGAGAAGGCAATTGAGAAAGCGCAACCTATGGTTGAAGTAAAATCCAGAAGAATCGGCGGCGCAACGTATCAAGTCCCCATTGAAGTACCAATAAGGCGTCGTTTTTACTTGGCTTCTCAGTGGATAATTAATGCAGCAAAACAGAGAAAAGGCAAACCAATGTCTGATTGTTTGGCTTCTGAATTAATTGCCGCAGCTAACGAAGAAGGTGGTGCCATTAAGAAAAAAGATGATACACACCGCATGGCTGAAGCAAACAAAGCATTTGCCCATTTTCGTTAAGATTTAGGTTATGAAACAAATTCCGCTACATAGGGTTCGCAATATTGGTATTATGGCACACATTGATGCAGGAAAAACCACTTTAACTGAGAGGGTTCTCTATTATACAGGTCGAACTCATAAAATAGGGGAAGTTCATGAAGGTGGCGCTACCATGGATTGGATGGCGCAGGAGAAAGAGCGTGGTATTACCATTACATCTGCCGCTACAACAGCAATATGGCAAGACCACAGAATTAATATTATAGATACTCCCGGCCATGTAGATTTCACAATAGAAGTTGAGCGTTCGTTAAGGGTACTTGATGGAGCATGTGCCGTTTTTTGTGCGGTGGGCGGCGTTGAGCCTCAAAGTGAGACGGTTTGGCGTCAGGCTAATAAATACAAAGTACCGCGTATCGCATTTGTCAATAAGATGGATCGCACTGGCGGCGATTTCTTTAATGTGTTAGAGATGATAAAAAGTCGTCTCGGTGCAAAACCTCTTCCGATTGTTATTCCAATTGGCGCGGGTGACTTATTCACAGGAATTGTTGACCTACTGTCAATGAAGGCTATTTTATATAATGAATCCTCATTAGGAGCGCGTTTTGAATATGGAGATATACCTAACGATATGGTTGAAGAGGCAGAAAAATGGCGTCATTATTTGATTGAAGAGACTGCAACGTACGATGAAGCATTAATGGAAAAATATCTTGAGGACAAACCGATTTCTGTTGAAGAACTTAAAGCTGCGATTCGAAAAGGGTGTCTTGACAATACATTTATTCCAACCCTATGTGGTTCTGCTTTTAAAAATAAAGGTGTGCAAAGATTATTAGACGCAGTTGTTGATTTCATGCCGTCGCCAAAAGATATTGGTCAAATTCAAGGGATAGATCCACATGATTCTGATGTGGAGTTAACTCGTGAGTCTGACGTTGACCAACCATTTAGCGCTTTGGCCTTTAAAATTATGACTGATCCTTATGTAGGAAAATTAACCTACATGCGCGTTTACTCAGGTCGGTTGAAAAAAGGGTCCTATGTTTTTAATGCAAATACGGGGAATCGTGAACGTGTAAGCCGGATTTTATTGATGCATGCCAACAAACGCGAAGAGCTTGAAGAAATAAAGGCAGGAGAAATTGTTGCGGCTGTTGGTTTAAAAAAGACTTTTACTGGAAATACGTTATGCAATGAGGAAGCGCCTATTTTATTAGAATCAATGGACTTTCCAGAGCCTGTTGTTGAAGTGTCAGTTGAACCTGCTTCAAAAGCAGATCAAGATAATTTATCTAAGGCATTGGGTAAACTGGGTGAAGAAGATCCAACATTTAAAGTATCTATTAACCCGGAAACCGGTCAGACGATTATCGCCGGAATGGGTGAGCTGCATTTAGATATTTTAATCGATAGACTTTTAAGAGAATTTAACGTTCAAGCTAATATTGGTAGGCCGCAAGTTGCTTATACGGAGGCGATCACAAAGCGAGTAGAAAAAATCGAAGTAAAATTTATTAGACAATCCGGTGGTCGAGGCCAATACGGACATGTTGTGATTAATGTAGAACCAAACGGGCCCGGTAAAGGTTTTCATTTTGAAAATAAAATTGTTGGTGGAGTTATTCCAAGAGAATACATCCCATCTGTAAGTAAGGGAATTGAAGAAGCGATTAAAAACGGTATTATAGCCGGTTATCCTCTTGAAGATGTGAGAGTGGAGTTAATTTATGGTTCATATCATGATGTTGACTCTTCTGAAATGGCCTTTAAAATAGCGGGGTCAATGGCGATTCAAGAAGCATGTCGCAAGGCAAGCCCGGTAATAATGGAACCTATCATGCAGGTTGAAGTGATTGTGCCCGATGAATATTTGGGTGATGTTATGGGGGATATAAATTCCCGAAGGGGAAGTGTTCAAGGAATGGATCAGCGCAATGATGCACAAGTGGTAAATGCGATGGTTCCTTTGAATAGTATGTTTGGATATGTAACAGATTTAAGATCCTTAACACAAGGAAGAGCGGTATTTCACATGGAATTTTCTGAATACAGAAAAGTTCCGGCAAGTGTGGAATCTGAAATTATAGAAAAAATTCATGGAAAAGCTTCTTAAGAATTAAGTAACGGAGTAGAGAGATGTCTAAGGCAAAATTCGAGCGAACAAAACCGCACGTAAACATAGGGACGATAGGTCATGTAGATCATGGGAAGACCACATTGACAGCAGCGATCACGCTGGTCCAATCAGCGCGAGGGATGGCTGAGACCCGTTCATTTGATAGTATTGATAATGCACCGGAGGAGCGTGAGCGAGGCATAACGATTCAGACTGCCCACGTAGAGTATGAGACTGAATCGCGTCACTATGCCCATGTAGACTGTCCGGGTCACGCGGATTATATTAAGAATATGATCACAGGAGCTGCCCAGATGGATGGCGCCATATTGGTGGTAAGTGCAGCAGATGGTCCAATGCCTCAGACGCGGGAGCATGTTTTATTGGCACGCCAGGTAAATGTACCAAGTGTCGTCGTATTTATGAATAAGACAGATCAGGTAGATGATCCGGAGTTATTGGAGCTTGTGGAGATGGAATTGCGGGATTTGTTGAATGAGTATGAGTTTCCGGGGGATGATACTCCGATCATTATGGGAAGCGCATTGAATGCATTGAATAATCCTGGAGATGAAGAGGCGAATAAATGTATTGTTGAATTGATGGAAGCTTGTGATAGTTTTATTCCGGAGCCAACGCGAGATGTAGACAGACCTTTTTTAATGCCTGTTGAGGATGTATTTTCCATTACCGGCCGAGGAACGGTAGGTACCGGCAGGATAGAGCGAGGCATCGTTAAAGTAGGTGATGTTGTAGAGATGATAGGGATGGGAGAACATAAGAAGACGACGGTGACGGGTGTAGAGATGTTCAGGAAGCTGTTGGATGAAGGTCAGGCGGGAGATAATGCAGGATTATTGCTTCGAGGAATTGATAAAGAAGAGTTGAAGCGTGGGATGGTATTAGCAGCGCCGGGATCAATAACGCCCCATACAAAGTTTAAGGCGAATGTATATGTATTGAAGAAGGAAGAGGGTGGCCGCCACACGCCGTTTTTCAATGGATATCGTCCGCAGTTTTATTTTAGGACCACTGATGTAACGGGGGTAGTGACTTTACCGTCGGGTACAGAGATGGTAATGCCGGGAGATAATATAGTGATGGATGTTGAGATGATAACCTCAATAGCAATGGATAAGGAGCTGCGTTTTGCAATTCGTGAAGGTGGCCGGACTGTTGGCGCCGGGGTTGTAACGGAGATTGTTGAGTAAAGGATAGAACGTGGCAAATCAAACTATACGAATTAGTCTTAAAGCATATGATCATCATCTGTTGGATAAATCCACAGTAAAAATTGTGAAGACTGCAAAATCTACTGGGGCAATTATTTCTGGTCCAATCCCGATGCCGACAAAACGTACCATCTACACTGTATTGAGATCTCCCTTTGTGGATAAGAAATCAAGGGAGCAATTTCAGACGAAAATACATAAAAGGGTTGTTGATATATTGAATTCCACACCTAAAACGGTTGAGGCATTGATGAAGCTGGATCTACCTGCAGGTGTTGATATTGAGATTAAGGTCTGATAATGCGCGGTTTAATTGGAAAAAAAGTTGGAATGACACAAATATTTGGTAATGAAGGGACTGTGTTTCCCGTTACAATCGTTGAAGTCGGCCCATGCGTTGTTACGCAAATTAAAACTAATGAAAAAGATGGATATTCCGCTGTACAACTTGGTTTTGGAGAACGAAAAGAAAAGCACACAAACAAACCGATGAATGGTCTGTATGCCAAAACGAATATTTCTCCTAAAAAAGTATTATCTGAATTTGAACCAATTTCAGGGTATGAGTATAGGGTGGGTCAGGAATTTGGCGCATCTATATTTAAAGAAGGTGAAATGGTAAATGTAACGGGTACATCCAAGGGAAAAGGGTTTGCCGGTGTTATTAAGCGGCATGGCTTTAGTCGCGGTCCTGTGACTCACGGTCAAAGAGAATATTTACGTTCTCCTGGCTCAATTGGACAGGCCTCCGATCCTTCAAGAGTCTTCAAGGGTATGAAAATGGCTGGTCATAGCGGTGTCCAGAAAGTCACTGTAAAAAATCTTGAAATAGTAAAAATTGATAGCAGCAATAATCAGCTTTTCATCAAAGGCGCTGTGCCTGGTGTTAAAAACAGTTATGTACTGATTAAGAAATAATTATGGAATTGCAAGTTTATAAAAAAGACGGTAGTAAAGCTTCAAAAATGAAGTTAAATAATTCTGTATTCGGAATCACTCCAAACGAAGATGTTGTTTATCGTGCCGTTCAGTCGGAGTTAACTAATAGCCGTCAGGGAACTCATTCTGCAAAAAGTAGAGGAATGGTCCGCGGTGGTGGAAAAAAACCATTTAAACAGAAAGGCCGGGGCGTTGCTCGAGCTGGAACAATACGTTCACCGTTGTGGCGTGGCGGCGGTACTGTTTTTGGTCCGCTCCCCCATGGCTATTCATATAAAATGCCAAAGAAAATGAAGCAATTGGCTCGCAGATCTATTTTATCCTATAAGGCCAATAATGACGGCCTCATTATTTTAGATGACATAAGTGTTTCTCAATCTAAAACAAGCGAATTCATAAAAATATTAAATGAATTAAAAATTAGTAATAAAAAAGTAACAGTATTACTAGGGGAACTAAAGGCAGATGTCTTCCTCGCGGGCAGAAATATCCGCAATATTGCAATTTTGGAAGCCAAAGATGCCAGCGCCTATGATTTAATAGATTGCGACGTGATTTTAACTGATAAATCAGGTGTGGATGTATTAACCACCCAATTAATGGCACAATAATGTCTACAAGAGAAATAATAATTAAACCAATATTTACCGAAAAAATGAGTCAATTGGAAGAATCTGAACGTAAATATGCTTTTCAGGTATTGAGCTCCGCGAATAAAATTGAAATCAAATCTGCTGTGGAAAAACGATTTGATGTTGAAGTTGACAAAGTTGCGACTATGAATCGTTTAGGCAAAACAAAGCAGATGACTATGCGCAGCGGCGGAAGAACGATACGAACAAATGGACGACGTTCAGGATGGAAAAAAGCAGTCATTACGTTAAAAGATGGATTTAAAATTGATCTTGTTGGGGGAGAAGCCTAATCATGGGTGTACGTTCTATAAATCCTACGACTCCCGGGAATCGATTTTCTTCCCGTCCCGATTTTGCTGAAATCACTAAAAGCACTCCCGAAAAAAGTTTAACTATCGCCAAGAGAAAAACAGGTGGACGAAATAATAATGGAAGAATCACTTCTCGTCATAGAGGGGGCGGTCATAAGCAGCGTTATCGTTTAATCGATTTTAAGCGCGATAAGCATGATGTTCCAGCCAAAGTAACTGCCATTGAGTATGATCCCAACCGATCAGCTAATATTGCTCTCTTGTATTATGCCGATGGTGAAAAACGGTATATACTATCACCGTTTGGGATCAAAGTCGGGGATACGATTACTTCTGGAGAAAATGCGCCGTTAAAAATTGGAAATGCCTTGCCTCTAAAAAATATTCCAACGGGTATGTTTGTTCACAATTTAGAATTAACCCCGGGGAAAGGTGGGCAAATGGTTCGCAGCGCCGGTTCTTCTGCTCAGGTCATGGCAAGAGATGGGGATTTTACAACGCTAAAGCTGCCTTCCGATGAAATTCGATTAATTCGTAATGAATGTTATGCCACTCTCGGTGAAGTTGGTAACAAAACGCACGAACAAGTTGTGTCTGGAAAAGCGGGTCGAACTCGATGGCTTGGAATTAGACCATCCGTGCGAGGTGTAGCTATGAATCCGGTTGATCATCCAATGGGTGGTGGTGAAGGAAAATCTTCCGGCGGCCGTCATCCAACGACACCTTGGGGTAAGCCAACAAAAGGTTATAAGACACGAAAGAGGAACAAAAAATCGAATGATTATATTGTGAAGAGGAGAAAATAGAATGCCTAGATCTATAAAGAAAGGGCCATTCGTGGATGAAAGACTGCTTAAAAAAATCTTCGCCATGAATGATAGTGGAAAAAAGAGGGTTATAAAAACATGGTCCCGTCGTTCTATGATTACCCCCGATTTTGTGGGACATACATTTGCTGTACATAATGGAAATAAGTTTATTCCGGTGTTTATTTCGGAAAATATGGTTGGTCATAAATTAGGGGAATTTGCACCAACAAGAATATTTAGAATGCACTCAGGAGACAGAAAGAAATAATGGAAGCTCAAGCCAGTAGTCGTTACATAAGACAGTCACCATACAAAATTCGTATTGTGATGGATGAAGTGCGAGGAAAAAAAGTCGGTGACGCATTAAATTATTTACATTTTTCTACAAAAAAAGCTGCAACTGTTCTTGAGAAAACTATCCGATCAGCGGTGAGCAATCTTTTGCAAAATTCTGATGATTCGAATGTTGATCCTGATGAATTAATTGTGTCTAAAGCATTTGTCGATGGCGGACCGCATATGAAGCGCATTCGTGCCGCTTCCATGGGCCGAGTTTCAAAATTAAATAAACCAACTAGTCATGTTACTGTAGTGGTAAGTGATAAGTAAGGAGCAATTTTGGGTCAAAAGACACATCCTATAGGTTTTCGTTTATCAGTCAATAAAAATTGGCGATCGAAATGGTACGCGGATAAATCGTTTTCACATAATCTTGAAGAAGATGTTCGGATTCGGAAATATATCAAATTACGGTTACCCAATGCGGGTATATCAAGAGTTGAAATTAGCCGCACATCGAGAGTGGTGACGGTGACTATTTTTACAGCTCGACCCGGAATCGTTATTGGTAAGGGTGGCGAAGAAGTCGGCAGGCTAAAACAGGAAATTAATCAACTGACCGAGAAAGACGTACAAATTAATATTTCTGAAGTAAAACGTCCTGAGCTCGATGCGGCTCTCGTAGGTGCAAACATTGCTCATCAATTGTTAAAAAAGATTTCATATAGACGAGTAGTGAGTAAAGCAATACAATCAACTATGAGAATGGGTGCACAGGGAATCCGAATAAATGTAGCGGGTCGACTGGGTGGTGCAGAAATCGCCAGAAGTGAAAAATTTCATGAAGGGAGAGTTCCCCTCCATACCCTTCGCGCAGATATCGATTATGCGCTAACAGAAGCTGAAACCGCTTACGGTATTATCGGAATAAAAGTATGGATCTGTAACGGGGAATCAGCTTAAGAGATTATTATGTTAGAGCCGAGAAAAGTAAAATATAGACGTCATCACAGGGGAAACCGTCGCGGGATGGCAAAAAGAGGAAGTGAAGTGGCTTTTGGTACCTATGGATTGAAAGCAATGGGCCCAGGTTGGATAACAGCCAGACAAATTGAAGCAGCTCGTATCACCATTTCAAGGATTGTCCGTAAGACAGGAAAGATGTGGATTCGTATTTTTCCAGATAAACCCATTACAAAAAAACCCGCTGAGACTCGTATGGGCAAAGGTAAAGGGGCTCCAGAATATTGGGTATCCGTCGTAAAGCCGGGACGTATTTTGTTCGAAATTGAAGGTGTAGACAAAGAGATGGCAGAGTTAGCATTTACTAATGCTTCACATAAATTACCGATTAAGACAAGAATTGTTGAACGGAGAGAAGGATGATGAAACGCTCTAATCTATCAGAAATGAACACTGAAGAATTGCAAGTAAAGCTCCAAGAAAATTTGGAAGCTTTACAAAATTTGAGATTTCAAAAATCATTGCAACAGTTAGAAAATCCTGTTCAGCTTAAATATTTAAGAAGAGAAATCGCCCAGATTAAAACAGTGATGAACGAATATTCCACTGGTATTCGTAAGGAAAAAGGTGCAAAATAATTATGGAACGTAAAAGACAATCATTAACAGGTGAAGTTGTCAGCGTTAAAATGGAGAAAACAGTCGTTGTAAAAGTAACTAGACGAATTCGACATAAGATCTATAAAAAAATTATCGATGATACAAAAAGATATAAGGCTCATGTAGGCAATGTTATTCCAAAATTGGGGGATATTGTTCGCATTTCTTCTTCAAGGCCTATTAGTAAACATGTCTGCTGGCAGGTAAGTGAAATTATCAGAGAATCAGTAAAGGTTGGTTAGAGAAAAGTGATTCAGCAAGAAACACGATTAAAAGTTGCAGATAATACGGGTGCAAAGGAAGTTTTATGCTTCAAAATTATTGGCGGCTCTAAAAGACGCTATGCGACAATAGGTGATATTATCGTTATTACAGTCAAAAAGGCGATTCCCGGTGGTATGGTTAAAAAAGGTGAAGTATCCCGCGCCGTGGTGGTACGAACAAGCAAAGAAGTTCGTCGAAAGGATGGTACTTACATTCGTTTCGATGATAATGCTGCCGTATTATTAAACAATGCCGGTGAACCTAAAGGAACACGCATTTTTGGACCGGTTGCCCGCGAATTGCGTGATAGTGGCTATATGAAAATTATTTCTATGGCTCCGGAGGTATTATAATGCATATAAAGAAAAATATGATAGTTAGAGTGATTTCCGGAAATCACAAAGGTTCTGAAGGGAAAGTACTACATATTGTTCCTGAATCAGATAAGGTTATTGTTGAAGGGATCAACCTAGTGAAGCGTGCTACCCGTCCATCACAAGAAAATCCATCTGGGGGTTTTGTTGAAAAAGAAGCGCCGCTACACATCTCAAATGTACTACCTGTGCATAAAGGCAATGTGACGCGGGTAGGATATAAAAAATTAGATAATGGTCGTAAGGTAAGAATTGCTGTCAAGACCGGAGACGAGTTAGAATAATATTATGGCTACAAAAGAACCAAAAAAAGTATCAGCAAAAAAAACAACAGCGAAAAAACAAGCTCCTGTGAAAACAGAAACAAAACATCAAACTGTAAAAAAGAGTTCAAAAATAAAAAGTGCGCCCAAAAAAAGCGATTACACACCGAATTTAAAAAAGTATTACAATGAAAAAATTGTGCCTGCATTAATAAAGCAATTTGGTTACGAAAATACGATGGAAGTTCCTCGTATTACGATGATATCATTAAACATGGGAATTGGCGATGCCAAAAATAATCCAAAGGCATTAGAACGTGCTGTGGAAGAATTAACCATGGTTACCGGGCAAAAAGCGGTTGTTACTCGAGCGCGAAAAGATATTTCAAACTTCAAAATACGCGTTGGGTTTCCTGTCGGTTGTAAGGTCAATCTGCGGGGAAACCGGATGTATGAATTTTTTGAAAGACTTATTTCAATAGCGTTGCCGCGCACACGAGATTTTAACGGGTTATCTTTCAAATCTTTTGACAGAAAAGGCAACTATTCGTTTGGCGTTAAAGAACAAATTATTTTTACTGAAATAGATTATGATAAAGTGGATTCAATCAGAGGCATGGACATAACCATTACCACAACAGCATCTTCAGATGACGATGCATACGGGTTGTTAAAAGCATTTGGTTTTCCTTTACGAGATAAACCTATTAAACAAGAAGAAGTCGCAGAGGCTGCTTAATGGCAAAAAAATCACTTATTGTTAAATCAAAAAAGAAACCAAAATTTTCATCGCGGGAATACAATCGCTGCTTTAATTGCGGACGACCCGATGGGTATTTGCGGAAATTCGGTTTATGCAGAATTTGTTTCCGCGAAATGGCCCTGAAGGGCGAGATCCCCGGAATAACAAAGGCAAGTTGGTAAGGAGAAATATTTAATGAGTATGACGGATCCAATTGCAGATTTGTTAACACGAATTCGTAATGGTTTACAAGCCCATAAACGTTGGGTTAATATTCCATCATCGAATGAAAAAAAGAGAATTTTGTATATTTTAAAAGAAGAAAAATATATCGAAGATTTTATGCTAATCGATGATAAGGTAAAAAAACAGATTCGAGTATTTCTTAAATACGATTATCATGGAAGTTCTGTGATTACTAGGATTGAAAGAGTCAGTAAACCTGGATTACGAGTATATAAAAGTAAGAAAGAATTGCCACGTGTTTTAGACGGGTTAGGTATATCAATTTTGTCAACATCCAAAGGGATTATTTCAAATAAGACCGCAAAGAAAATAGGTGTTGGCGGAGAAGTTATTTGCAACGTTTGGTAGAAAGATGTCGAGAATAGGAAAAGAACCAATTAAAATCCCGGATGGAATCAAAGTTGATATCCAATCCAACATGGTATCAGTTAATGGTCCAAAAGGTGAATTAAAGGTTAATATTCATCCGGATATAAATATTGATCAAAAAAATGGTGTCCTAAGTGTTACCAGATCATCCGATATTAAATTCCATCGTGCATTACACGGAACAAGTCGTATGTTAGTAGCTAATGCAATAAAAGGTGTGTCTGAAGGTTATATGAAGGATTTGGAAATCAGAGGTGTTGGTTATCAGGCCAAAATGGAGGGTAATCGATTAGTATTACAATTAGGATATTCTCATGATATTGTTTTTGATCCACCCGAAGGAATTACAATTGCAGCTGATCGAACCACAATAAAGGTTAGTGGCATAAATAAACAACTCGTTGGAGAAACTGCTGCTAAAATAAGATCTTTTAGGAAACCGGAGCCATATAAAGGTAAGGGAATTAGATATAAAGATGAATATGTACGTTCAAAACAAGGTAAAACAATCGGAGGCGGTGATTAGCGATGGGTCAAAATTCAGTTAAAAATATACGATTTAGCCGTAGACGCAATCGCAGTAAACGAGATAATCGATTTCATCCTGAACGGTACCGTTTGTGCGTTAATAGAAGTATCAAGAATATTTCAGCTCAGATTATCGATGATCTTAAAAGTTCCACATTAGTTTCTGCTTCTACGATGGATAATGATTTACAAGCGAAAATTAAAAAAATAGATAGTAAGGTTGAACAGAGCAAATTAGTGGGTGAACATCTCGCAGTTAAAGCAAAAAAGAAAAAAATTGAAAAAGTAGTATTTGATCGAAATGGATTCCCCTATCATGGTCGCGTCAAAGCACTGGCAGAAGGCGCTCGTGAAGGTGGATTGAATTTTTAAAGGAGTTTGAATTGGCAATTATTAATCCAGCTGAATTAGACCTTCGCGAAGAGACTGTAGTGCGAATTAATCGTGTTGCAAAAGTCACTTCGCGTGGAAAACGATTTCGTTTTTCTGCACTGGTTGTTGTAGGAGATGGAAAAGGACATATAGGTGTTGGACTCGGTAAAGCAAATGAAGTGATGAGTAGTATCTCAAAAGCAAAAGATGATGCCAAAAGAAACATCTTTAGAGCATCAATAATAAATGAGACAATTCCTCATAAAATTACCGGGAAACATGGCGCAAGTCGCGTGATGTTAAAACCGGCGTCAGCAGGTACGGGAATTATTGCAGGTGCAGCCGTCCGTGCTGTGATGGAACAAGCAGGAGTACATAATATTTTGACAAAGCGTTATGGCTCAAGTAATATTTTGAACGTAGTCAAAGCTACAGTAAATGCACTTCAGAATTTGCAGGATGCCGTTTCTGTGGCAAATAAACGTGGAATCACGATAAAAGAAGTATTTAATTAATGGCTAAAGCAAAAACAAAATTTATTCGCATTACACAAGTACGCAGTCGAATCGGTCGCTTACCAAAGCACAAGGCAACATTGGATGCTTTGGGACTAAGGAAAATGAATAAAACGGTTGTATTACCGGATAACGTAAAGATTCGTGGTATGATAAAAAGTATATATTTTTTACTAAAAGTTGAGGAAGCGTAATGAAATTGGGTGAATTAAAGCCGACTCTCGGCACCACAGCTAGTAAAAAGCGTAAGGGGCGCGGCCCAGGGACGGGATTAGGACGAACGGGCGGACGAGGCGAAAAAGGATATCATTCGCGAAGCGGTAGTAAAACGCTTGAATGGTTTGAAGGCGGGCAGATGCCTCTCATCAGGCGGCTTCCAAAACGGGGCTTTTCAAACAAAATGTTTAAAAAATCATTTCAAGTGGTCAATTTATCAGCCATTGAAAAATTAGATATTAAAGTAGTGACTGCAAAAAGTATGGCAGATAATGGATTGGTTCGATCAGCGCTTCAACCGATAAAAGTATTGGCTAAAGGTGAAGTCACAAAGCAATTCAATGTGACTGCGAGTGCGTTTAGTGAAACTGCCAAAGAAAAAATTGAAAAAGCAGGCGGCACTGTAACAGTTCAATGATTGATAAAATAAAAAACGTTTTTACCATTCCTGATCTTCGAAAGAGAATCTTTTTTACTTTTGGAGTATTAGTTATTGTCCGTCTCGGTGCACACCTACCCATACCTGGTGTTGATGGTGAAGCGCTTCGCGCCGCATTTCAAAACATGCAAAATACACTTTTTGGACTTTTTGACATGTTTGCCGGGGGTGCATTTAAAAAAGCAACGTTGTTTGCGCTCGGCATTATGCCGTATATATCCGCCTCTATTATGATTCAGTTAATGGGTTCAGTCGTTCCATATTTTCAACGGCTACAAAAAGAAGGTGAAGCCGGACGAAAAAAAATCACGCAAATCACTCGATACGGCACCGTTTTAATTGCAATGTTTCAAGCATATAGTGTTACCGTTTTCTTGGAATCAATGACTGCCAGTTCGTCCTCCGGAGCTATATCTGTCGTTACAAATCCCGGGGTTGGATTCAAATTTGTCGCTATTGTCAGTATCGTAACAGGTACCATGTTTTTAATGTGGCTTGGTGAACGGATTACTGAACGGGGGATTGGTAATGGTATTTCACTTATTATTATGATTGGAATCATGTCCAGGCTGCCTAACGTCATTATGAGCGAAATCACACTGATAAATGAAGGTGTACGAAATTTATTATCCGAAGTCATTTTGTTAGGCATCATGTTTGTAATCATCGCATTCGTTGTTTTTTTAACACAAGGGACACGAAAAATACCGGTACAATATGCCAAACGCGTTGTTGGACGAAAAGTGTATGGAGGTCAATCAACGCATATTCCATTACGCGTCAATACGGCAGGAGTCATGCCTATTATTTTTGCTCAGGCAATCATGTTTTTACCCAGCACAATTGCTATGTTTTTCGTTGACAGTGAGTTCATGCAAGGAATCATGCGTTGGTTTTCATTTGATCACCCATTTTATTGGGGTGTCTTTGGGACAATGATTGTATTCTTTACATATTTTTATACTGCTATTGCTTTCGATCCGGTTCAAGTTTCAACGCAAATGAAACAACAGGGTGGTTTTATTCCCGGAATTCGTCCCGGTAAAAAGACTGCTGATTATATCGATAATATTTTGACGAGAGTTACATTACCCGGATCATTTTTCCTGGCTTTCATTGCTATATTCCCGTATATCTTAATGAATATCATGGACGTCGGTTATGATTTGGCGTCATTTTTTGGCGGAACAAGTTTATTAATTATTGTCGGTGTTTCATTAGATACGCTGCAGCAAATTGAATCTCACCTGCTTATGCGCCATTATGACGGCTTTTTGACAAAAGGTAAAATACGCGGACGGAGACGCATGTGATGGTAAAAGTGCGATCATCCAGAGAAATTGAATTAATCGCTGCAAGCTGTCAGATTGTCGCTGATACATTGGATATGCTGACGAGGCATATTGTACCAGGTGCTGTATTATTTGAATTAGACTCATTAGCAGAAGACTATATTCGCTCCAGAGGCGCTAAACCTGCTTTTAAAGGATATATGGGATTTCCAGCTTCGTTATGTATCTCAATTGATGACGAAGTAGTGCACGGGATTCCGAATAATCGCATCCTGAAAGAAGGACAAATTGTTGGCTTTGATTGTGGGGCTGAAAAAAACGGTTATTACGGTGATTCAGCCCGAACTTATGCTGTTGGAACTATATCCGATGAAAAAAAGAAATTAATGAATATTACAAGAGAATCCCTTCTTAAGGGAATCAGCAAAGCAAAAGTAGGAAACCATGTTTCTGACATAGGCCATGCCATTCAAACATACGTTGAGGCAGTTGGTTTTTCGGTCGTAAGAGAATTGGTAGGTCATGGCATCGGTACTGCATTACATGAGGAACCACAAGTGCCAAATTATGGTAATCCGAAACAGGGACTTCCATTGCGAACGGGCATGTGTTTGGCGATTGAACCGATGATCAATATTGGTAAAAAAGAAGTATTTACAGATAGCGATGGATGGACAGTCAGAACGAAAGATGGCCTATCTTCAGCACATTTTGAGCATACGATTGCTATATTGGATGATGGTCCCGTCATATTAACTATGGGGAAAGCCTAATGGCAAAAGAACAACCTATTATAGTTGATGGCATTATTAAAGAAACATTACCAAATGCAATGTTCAGAGTTGAAATAGAGATTGGTGAAGCAAAACATGAAGTGCTGGCCCATGTCAGTGGAAAAATGCGTATGCATTTTATAAAAATATTACCGGGAGATATGGTAACATTAGAAGTATCGCCATATGATTTAAACAGAGGAAGAATTACTTACAGACAAAAGTAAATATTATGAAAGTACGTCCATCCGTTAAGAAAATGTGTTCAAAGTGCAAGATCATTCGCCGCAAAGGTGTGGTATTGGTGATCTGTGAAAATCCAAAACATAAGCAGAGACAAGGTTAGGAGTTACAATTGGCTCGTATTGCTGGTATAGATATTCCGCGAGATAAAAAGATCGCGTATTCTCTTCGATATATTTATGGTATTGGCTTAACTACAGCAAAAAAGATTTGCGCTGAAGCCAAGATAGATGAAAATATTCGTGTGAAAGATTTAAAAGAAGATCAAGTCATTGCTATTCGCGATGCCATAAGTAAATTTGAAATAAAGATTGAGGGTGATGCCCGTTCAGAAATGGCTATGAATATTAAACGCCTAAAAGATGTAGGATCTTATAGAGGTATTCGTCATCGCCGTGGTTTACCTGTAAATGGGCAGCGTACCAAAACAAATGCACGAACCCGTAAAGGAAAAAAACGGACAATCGGTTTGGGTAAAGGAAGAGTTTAATAAAATGGCAAAACAACAAAGTGTAAAGAAAAAAACGAAAAAGAAAACAGTTGAACCAAACGGTGTTGCTCATATAAAAGCAACATTTAACAACACCCATGTTACTTTGACAGATAATTTTGGAAATGTAATTGCTTGGTCAACAGCTGGAACATCCGGTTTCAAAGGATCGCGTAAAAGTACGGCATATGCTGCCACCATGGCAGCGGATAAAGTCGCAAAAGAAGCGATGTCAATGGGATTACTAAAAGTTGATGTAAAAGTGAAAGGCCCCGGCTCCGGACGAGAATCGGCCATTCGTGCCTTGGCGGCTGCCGGATTAGAAGTAATATCCATTCGTGATATGACACCGTTGCCTCACAACGGATGTCGTCCACCTAAGAAACGTCGAGTTTAATAAGAGTAAGATTTATGGCAAAAATAAAAACACCCAAAGGGAAACTTGTTCGGAAATTTGGTGAAAATATTTTCGGAAACCCAAAATTTGATAAAATACTAAATCGTAAACCATACGCTGCAGGGCAACATGGACAGTCACGTCGTAGGAGACTTTCCAACTATGGTGTTCAGCTTAAAGAGAAACAAAAAATAAAAACCATGTATGGCATATTAGAACGCCAATTTAAAAATTATTTTGAAAAAGCAGACAAAGCAGTTGGTGAAACAGGTACGAATCTTATGCAGTTGCTTGAGAGCAGATTGGATAATGTTGTCTATCGTTTGGGTTTCGCATCCACACGTCCTGCCGCAAGACAGTTAGTGAACCATGCTCACGTTTTGGTAAATAATAAAAAAGTGAACATTCCTTCATACCTGGTAAAACCGGGTGATGTAGTACAGATTCGTACTCGTAGTACAAAAATGGATATCATTATGGAATCAATGAAAAGAATTAAGGGAGATCTTAATCTTCCGTGGCTTGAATTAGATAAGGCCAAAATGACCGGTACTGTTATCGCCATCCCGGAAAGGGAAGATATGCAAGTACTTGTAAATGAACAATTAATTGTAGAATTATACTCTAAATAAATAATAAAAAGGTATTTCATCCATGGCACATAAACTGGACCTTAAAGTTCAATTAGATGACAAAACATTAACAGAAACGTCAGGTACATTTTCATTACAACCATTAGAACGGGGTTATGGAATTACACTTGGAAATTCTTTGCGTCGCGTACTATTAACTTGCATTCCCGGCGCAGCGATTACGAACATTAAAATTGAAGGCGTCTTACATGAGTTTTCAACGATAAAGGGTGTTAAGGACGATGTTTCAGACATTATCCAAAACCTCAAGGAAGTCCGTTTTAAATTAATGGATAATGACCCGGACAAGGTTAATATTAAACTGGAAGGCCCTCGTAAATTCACCGCTAATGATATACAAAAAGCCAGCGACCAGTTTACGATATTAAACAAGAAACATTACATTACCGAATTAACCGATGCAGTAACATTAGAAATGGAACTTCGCATTGGTATTGGTAAAGGATATATCCCTTCCGGAGAAAATGAACTTCCTAATGCACCAGTAGGAACGATTGCAATTGACAGCATCTATAATCCAGTAACAAAAGTCACATTTGATGTGAGCCCCGTTCCCGGTGCCAAATCCCCCATCGAAATATTGACAATGAAAGTTGAAACCGATGGTTCAATAACTCCGCAGGACGCCAGTAGTTATGCTGCATCGGTCCTGATGGATCATTTAAAATATGTTGAAGCCATTTCAAAGCCGGAAGTTTTGGAAATATCGGAAGGCATCAGCGAAGAGGATCTTAAAATAAGAGTATTGTTAAAAAGAACCATTGACGAGATGGAATTATCAGTACGAAGCCACAACTGTTTGCAAGCTGCGGGTATTAAATACATTTATGAGTTAGTGAATAAAGAAGAAGGTGCGATGCTTAAGTACAAAAACTTTGGTAGAAAATCCTTAACTGAATTGGTTGAAAAACTGGATGAAATGGGTTTGAGTTTTGGCATGGATGTTGACAATTATTTGAAAGAACCTGCTTAAAATGGCAAAAAATAACAGACATCGCAAATTGGGTGTAAATCCATCACATCGCCGAGCAATGCTTATGAATCTTGCTGAAAACCTGATTCGCCATAAGCGAATTAAAACAACGGATTCTCGAGCAAAGGCGCTACGTGAATATATTGAACCTCTCATTACTAAAGCGAAAAAAGGCGATTTGACTTCAAGAAGAATGGTGTTGAAAAAATTACATAAAGACGCCGTTCAAACATTATTTAATGAAATTGGCCCCACATTTACGGATCGTCCAGGCGGGTACACTCGTATCATCAAATTGGGTTTTCGTAAAAGTGACAGCGCGGCAATTTCATTGATAGAATTGGTGGGTTTTGAAGGGTCCGTAGAGGGCTTAACAGCCTCTGATTCAAAAGCTGATTCTGAATAATTTATATAAATAAATGCGCGTTCAACACCGAAAAAGGGCAGTCATTTTGGCTGCCTTTCTTTTTTTCACAATTTCCAAAATTTATCCCGGTTTTTCATCATTTAATGAACGTTGTATTTGGGTTGTCCGCACTACAATGCAAACAAGTGAGTCTATTGACCAAATGGTTGCATTTGCAAAAGAGAACGGTTTTAATCATATATTAGTTCAAGTCCGGGGGCGTGGTGATGCTCTATATCATTCCAATTTGGTTCCTCGCAGTCCATTATTGAAAAATACGTCATTCGATCCTCTATATTATGTTATTAGAAAAGCGCACGAAAATGGATTAAAAGTTCATGCATGGCTGAATGTCTACCTAATTTGGTCTAAAAATAACCGCCCAAATTCACAAAATCATGTTTTCAACTCTCATCCGGAATGGATTGATAAAAACGGAAACGAATTTACCACACTATTTAGCACTGATAAAAATGTAGATGGGGAAGGATTTTATTTAGCGCCGCATCATTCGGAAGTCAAACAGCACTTAATATCGGTTTTTAGGGAGATTTCAGCATTATATGATATCGACGGTTTACATTTGGATTATATCCGATTTCATGATTATGAATATGGAAATAATCCGGAAGCAAAGGCGAATTATTATCAAAATTTATATGACCAAAGAAAACCGCTATTTAATAATAACGAATTACAAACAGATCGCAAATGGGATGATTATCGGCGAGCCTCAATCACCGAATTAATCAAAGAGACAAAGCAAATGCTGAAAGAAGTCCGGCCGAACTGTATTGTTTCCGCAGCGGTAAAACCCAACCTCCTCGAAGCGAAAAGTCGCTATTTTCAAGAATGGGATATGTGGTTAGCAGCCGGGTATGTGGATTGGGTAATTCCAATGAATTATACTCCTGATTTAAAACAATTTGCCGATAATATTAATTTAATTTATGAAAATCTTTCGGAAAAATATCGAAATAGAATCATAATGGGAGTTGCTCTATATAATCAACCTCCTCTGGATGCCGCTGATAAAATCTATTATTCAGAAATAACGCGATTTAAAGGTATTTCATTTTTTTCATATGATGTAATAGCCGCACAGACTGCATATTTCAATAAACTGAAGCATTCACTAAAATATTAATCATTATCGCTGCTTATTTACATTTTCGTGTAATACGTGTTGGGTCCACTCCAGAATGGGGGGTCCACCTACCACATAAAAAATAAATAAAATGGACAGGTATCCCAATTGATCCTTTTCAGTAGGGACTCAGTGTTTTAATCTTTAAGAAAATTCGAGTCAAGAGTTGATATAATATTTTCATATTCATCTCCATCACGAATTATTGTAAGTTTCTTTTAGAAAATGAAAAAAATATTTATCAAATCACTACTATATTTTTCGTGTGGGTCATTGCTGTATCCATGCACAACCATATTAGTTGGGAAAGGACTTACAGCAGATGGATCCATTATCCATGCTCATAACGAAGATATGGGGAACCGGACGGTGGGTCGTCTTTGGAGGGTTACTCAGGAAGATACTTTTTCTGATTCCATTTGGGTTCCATATCAAACGATTTCTGACAAAAAAATGAAATTGAATTATTGGGCTTCGGGTAATACGAGGGAAAATAACATAAATGGAATCAATACCCATTTTCTACCCTATGATAATATTCTGATTGGAATGAACGAGTCCGGACTGACAATGAGTTGTAACTGGATGTACTCCAAAGAAGAGAATTTAGAAAAAAAGGGTATTCGCCGCTATGCCATCAGACAATTAATTCTTGAACGCTGCTCAACTGCTCTTGAGGCTGTACATCTCATTGGTGAACTGATCGATAAATATGGGCAAGCTGACTGGGGAGGGTTGACCTATGTATTAGCGGACAAAAACGAAGGGTGGATTGTGGAAACGACAACTCATTATTGGGTAGCAAAAAAACTAAGAGACAATGAAATTATTGCGGTTGCTAATCAATATACCATCGAACAACAATTTGATTTATCTAGTACAAATCTCATTCAAAATGCTATTGACCAGGGTTGGTATAACACCAAGGATCAAGTGTTCAATTTTAAAGAAGTTTATGGCGATCCGAATTTTTTAAATGAAATTTATGACACTGATAGGGAAGATCGAGTCATGGAACTGTTGAATAAAAAACGTGGTAACATTACATTTCAAGATCTGATAACCGTCTTGAGAGACCGTTATAATGATTCAAAAAAATACACGGCGCCAACCTCTTTTGAACCGGATAGAATAACGTGTCGAAATAATGGCGCAAAGCGGCCGATTTGCTCAAATTTATGTCAATCATCGTTTGTGGCTCATTTACGACCTGAGTTACCTGCGGAATATGGTTCAGTATTTTGGTATACCATGGCAACGCCGGCATACGGATCGTATTTTCCACTCTACCCGTTAGGAGAGAATATTTCCAGATCATTTAGTTTAGATGATCCTGTCGAAGCTGATTCGAGCGCCTGGTGGGTGTATCGTCATTTGCAGCAGAAGATGGATGCTGCGAATCCAGAAACCGTTGCACGAATTCGAAGCGAAGCATTAATTAATAATTGGGAAATTATTTCGGAACAGGCAGAATGGGAAAGACAAATTGATATTCAAATTAGTAACAGCGACAAAAATAAGGTTAAAAGTATTATTAATCAGTATTCAACTGAATCAGCAATTAAATCGCTGAATCATGCAAAAGAAATTCTACAAAGATAAGACGCCTTTCAGATTACTTTAGGTATCCCTTTTGAATGTAACGGAATGGTTACATTAAGCTATTGAGAAAGTCTGTTTTATCAACGGGGTGGCATCATGTAAATTAATATCATAATTTAGGAGAAATAATGCCGAAAATCATTCATGCGCCTACGGGAAAAGAACTAACGTGTAAAAACTGGCAGATTGAAGCACCGTATCGGATGATTCAAAATAATTTAGACCCGGATGTTGCCGAAAACCCGGATGAACTTGTTGTATATGGAGGAAAAGGGAAAGCTGCGCGAAATTGGGAGTGTTTTGATGCTATATTATCCACCTTAAAAAGACTCGAAGCGGATGAAACATTATTAGTTCAATCAGGGAAACCAATAGGTGTCATTCGCACTCATAAAACATCACCAAGAGTTTTGATTGCCAACTCAAACCTGGTTCCCGAATGGGCGAACTGGGAACATTTCAACGAGTTGGATCAAAAAGGTCTCATGATGTACGGTCAAATGACTGCCGGCTCGTGGATTTACATTGGCACTCAGGGTATTTTGCAGGGAACCTTTGAAACTTTTGCTGCAGCTGCTAAACAACACTTCAATAGCGATTTGACAGGGAAATTTGTTTTAACAGCCGGACTGGGCGGAATGGGGGGAGCTCAACCTCTTTCCGTCACGATGAATAATGGGGTCGTTATTTGTATTGAAATTGATCCACATCGTATTCAGCGCCGCCTGGAAACAAAATATTTGGATGTTGCGACTGAATCACTAAATCACGCTCTGACAATGGCCAGAAACGCCGCAGCAAAGGGGGAAGCTCTTTCTATTGGCTTATTAGGGAATGCGGCCGATATTGTGCCGGAAATCGCCAAAATGGGTATTGTGCCGGATTTCGTGACGGATCAAACATCAGCCCATGATGAATTGGATGGTTATGTACCGAACAGCATGACGTATCAGGAGGCATTAAATTTACGAATTTCCGATCCCGACAAATACATAAAAGAAAGCTTTCGCTCTATGACTGTCCATTGTCAAGGAATACTGGACCTTCAAAAAATGGGAGCTATTGCATTTGATTATGGCAATAATCTTCGGGGACAGGCCAAAAAAGCCGGCGTGAAAAATGCTTTTGACTATCCCGGATTTGTCCCGGCGTATGTCCGCCCATTATTCTGTGATGGAAGGGGACCTTTTCGGTGGGTCGCTTTATCGGGAAATCCCGAAGATATTTATAAAACCGATGATAAAGTATTAGAAATGTTTCCCGAAGACGAAACCTTGAACCGTTGGATAATATTGGCACGAGAGAAAGTTCAATTTCAAGGATTACCATCCAGAATTTGTTGGCTGGATTATACCCAGCGGGCAAAGTTTGGTGTCGAATTGAATCGCATGGTGGCCAGCGGCGAATTAACAGCTCCGATTGTCATCGGTCGAGACCACTTGGATACCGGATCGGTTGCTTCACCATTTCGAGAGACTGAAGCTATGAAAGATGGCTCGGACGCTGTTGCAGACTGGCCATTATTGAACGCCCTGGCGAACACGGCCAGCGGAGCCACCTGGGTATCCATCCATCACGGCGGAGGAGTGGGAATGGGGCTTGCGATTCATGCCGGTCAAGTTATTTGCGCCGATGGTACTCCTGAAATGGGAAAAAGGATTCTACGTGTTCTGACCACAGACCCGGGGATGGGAATCTTTAGACATGCAGATGCAGGATATGATCAGGCTATCCAGAACGCGAAGAAATGGAATGTTAATATTCCCATGTTGGAGAAATTATAAGGACAAGGAAAAAATGAATAAATTGAATATTTCATCTCAACTCATCCTTTTATAGGACACATTGTCCTGCAGTTAATATACATCACTACATTAGAATGATCCTGTACATTGGATTATCAATATTTTTGATGGTTTATTATATCAAGGCGGGACGAAGCGTCCCGCCAGAGTTATTTTTGTTAATTTAAAATCTTTTAAATACAATGAGCATTCTTTGATTGAATATAAATGAAACGATATTGGGTAAAAGATAGTCAATATCCGTATTTTTTGACACATACAGTAATTAACTGGATGAATGCCTTTCTTAATGCAGGGATAAATGGGTTAATTTTGGATTTGTTATCATTTTATCGGTATCAGTATGGAGTAGAAATATTTGCCTACGTTATCATGCCAAATCATTTACATTATATTGCCTGTTTTAACCAAGAAAAGTATGGCTTAAGTCAGTTTGTTAGAGATTTTAAAACTCAAATATCAAAAAAACTCCATCAAAGATTGAAATTGATGAAGGATGAAACCAGTTTTCCCATTGATAAAATATACTCTGTAAATAACTTGAAAATCAAAACCCCAGGTAGTTTACTTAAAGGTTTTGAAAGAGAAGGTTTACGTCACAATCAGCAGTTCAAACTATGGAAAGATGATGAGAATCCGGTAATCCTTGATAATAAAGAAATGGGTTTTCAACGATTAAATTATCTTCATGAAAATCCAGTGCGAAAAGGGTGGGTTGAAAAACCAGGGGATTTTATTTATTCTAGTGCCCGATTTTATGAAAACGGGGATATGTTCCCATTTAGGGTAACTCATCTATTCAAATGAATAAATTGAATATTGCTTTTCAACTAAACTTCTACAGGACACTTTGTCCTGTAAGCAAGTTGTATTTAAATTATCAATATTATCAAAGATTATTTTATTTCAATGAGGGACGAAGCTTCCCGCAGGAGTTATTTTTGTTCAATTTTCAGTTGTTAAGCTGGAGGCTATTCTTTGTTATTTCTCCCAAACAAAATCTCTCGAAATGGACACATTGTTATGTTTGTTAACTAATGGACATCTATGATCAAACTCACTAATATCGGTCAATTAGTTTCGTATAATTCAAATACTGGGGAAGTTGAAACCTTGTCAAATGTCGAAATATTGGTGGATAAATATCGTATTGTTGATATTTCTTCGACTCTGGGATCGGCAGATGAAACAATCGATTGTCAAGGCTCTCTTGTCACGCCCGGTTTTGTGGATCCTCATACTCATCCTGTTTTTATGGGAGGAAGAGAGAAGGAGTTTGCCATGCGGCTAGCAGGAGCGACGTACGAAAAAATTGCTTCAAAGGGAGGAGGGATTAATTCCAGTATAAATGGAGTTCGAAAAGCATCCAAAGATGACCTGGTTGAGCGAGTTTTGAGGCGAATGGATCGGTTCCTGTCCCTCGGTACAACAACCATTGAAGCAAAGTCTGGATATGGTTTAGATACAGAGTCAGAATTAAAATCACTTCAAGTATTACATGAAGTGAATCAAATTCATAAAATTGACATAATCCCAACGTTCTTAGGCGCCCATGCATTTCCACCGGAATTTGCTAACGATCATAATGGATATGTGGATTTGGTCTGTAATGAAATGATTCCGGAAATAGCAAAACAGGGTATAGCAAAATTCTGTGATGTTTTTTGCGAAAACGGTTATTTTACAGTTGAGCAATCGCGAAGGATACTTTTTACTGCCAAAGAGTACGGTTTAGTCCCCCGTCTTCATGCAGACGAATTCGAAGATTCCGGAGCCGGCGAACTGGCGGCGGAAGTAGGTGCAATATCTGCAGACCATCTCATGGCAGTGAGTGATTCAGGATTAAGAAAGATGGTTCATAATGATGTCATGGCAACTTTATTACCAGGGACAACGTTTTTTCTTAGGAAACACGATTATGCTCCTGCAAAAAAAATATTAGATATGGGAATTGAGATAGCTATTGCAACAGACTTTAATCCCGGCAGTTGTCATATTCAATCCATGCCGTTTATTATTACATTGGCTTGTATTTATATGGGCTTGACGATTGAACAGGCATTTGTATCAGCGACATATTATGCAGCAAAGGCATTAAATTTAGAATCGAAAATTGGATCCATTGACATCCATCACAAGGCGGACTTAATTGTATGGGATTTGGAAAAACTGATTGATATTCCTTATCATGTGACGGACCTGCCCATAAAAATGGTGATTAAGAATGGAAAACCAATTGACTCGTGAATGTTGACCTTGTAAACTCCCACCTGTTTTAATGATAAAATGATGATAAAAAGATTTAATTTACTGATAATAATATTTCTGCTTCTCTTCGGGGTAGAAGCTGTTTTTGCTAATTATGCCTTTTACAGAACGGTAACAAATACCTGTAATTCTTACCATATTGATGCTCAAAGTAGTGAGATGTATTTTGGTAAGGAAGAGGCAAATAAAGACAAATTTTATATTTCTGTAACAAGTAATAGAAATAATTTTGAAGTAGCGCTAATTGTCGGTTTTGTGTCTGTCGGTCAGGCGATTAATCATCAGAACGATATGGTTGAAAAAGGATTGATTGATAAGCCTGTGATACCAAATACAATTCATGTAACAGTGAACATCCCAATGGGTAGAGACGATATGATTTTTTCTGCCAGCGCTACAGCCGATCAAGTTGTAAAGTTGGCAAACGGTGTAATCGATTCTGCCGAATTTATGCGTTTAATCAAGAATTCAATGGTAACACTATAGGAGGTCTTTATGGATCCATTTGGAATTGAATCAACCTTATTTAGTTATGTACGAGCCATCGGGTGGTCTATCGCAGCAGCGATTGGCTTTTCTTTTGGTATCGGTTTGGCGATTAAGGTATTTGATTGGCTCTCCACTGATATTGATGAATGGGAAGAGATCAAAAAAGGCAACATAGGTGTTGCATTGATCTTTGTAGCCCTCATCGTCATGGTGGGCTTACTCGTTTATAAAGTTATTTAAGACGATTTAAAACGAGAACATTTAAGGCGGAGATTGGTTTGTCTGATCTCTGCTTTTTGTATATAGAATCCTCATTCATAGCAGGTTTGCCTATTTTATGAGGATAACGAATGATCCAATGACCGCCGCACCCACAATCGTATTTACAAAATTCACACCGTCATTGTCCAGCCATTTGAATCCGCCAATGTGATCGGCATGCACATCACAATGAATGCGTTTTTCTGTTTCTTTATTACACACGCCACAGCGAAACATTGCTTGCACGCTTCCACCCAGAATTGAGTCCATAAGACTTCCAATAAAACCAGCTAATATTAACACCGCCATGGCAGCCAACCTATCACCAGCTACCATTCCACCAGTTACCGCTCCACCAGTTACCACTCCACCAGTTACC
>CAZBEY010000007.1:0-50334 GCA_964491015.1 uncultured bacterium
CTCGTTGGGCTCATAACCCAGAGGTCACAGGTTCAAATCCTGTCCCCGCTACCAACGACAAACCCTGGTTTCTCGATGAGAGACTGGGGTTTTTTCATCTATAAAGGAGAGTTGTTTCATGTAGAACAATGTAGTAGCACGGATCAAATGTGTTCACTGTCTGCCATCGTCCTATTGGGACTCTATGGAACGTATTCCTGCAATAATATTTTTCAACGGAAATCAAATTCTACAACTATATTAAAAGCGAATTCTAATACCATCAATATAGGAATGATTATGGATAGATTGGGAAATATGACTGCTACATGGGTAAAATATGGGTTCAAGTTAAAAATACAGTAAAAAAGAAAACAATTTTCAATCATTTGAAAGGAACCAGACCTTATGGATTTTATCCTCTTATTGGAAGCAAGATCCGTGTAGGAGTTGTCGATTTTGACCATGGAGACCCTTTCCCCGCAATCCAATTTGTGCAAATAGCTGAACATTATGGAATTACAACCTACATTGAGAGAAGTAAGTCAAAGGGTTATCATGTTTGGTTGTTTTTCCCGACTAAAGGAGTATCTGCAAGAAAGGTCCGTCTTGTGATAAACCATATACTCGATGAAATTGAATCACCAGATACTGAAGTATTTCCCAAGCAGGCTTATTTAGAAGGAAAAGGGTATTATGGCAATTTTATAAACGCTCCACTATTTGGAAAGTTGGTATTTATTGGAAAAACGGTCTTTATTACCCCAGATGCCAACCTTAAACCTTATCCTGATCAATGGAATTTTCTGGAATCAGTAGATAAAATTGAAGAAAAACTTCTTGATGACATTATTGGTCTAAATGAGCTCAATAATAATTCAGGATTCAATAATACGATGGAGCAATCAAAGAAAAGAAGAAATCCAGGTTACGGTTTGCCAGTTTGTATTCGGACTATTTTACAGAATGGCGTCGAATTTAATCAACGAGTGGCAACCTTTAGAATTGCTGTTCATCTTAAAAGGGTGGATTTACCATTGGATTGCACTATTGCTGCATTGATGGAATGGAAGAGAATGAATAAGCCCGTCAACAATAAACAACTTATTACTATCCAAGAGATTATTGATCGGGTAGAGTGGGCATATAAAAAAGAATACATGGGGTATGGATGTCAGGAAAAAATAATTCAATCGTTTTGTGATTCTGGTTGTCCGATAAATTCTAAATGTAACTGATGATGGTATTTTTAGTCACCAAATTATTATTCTCAGGTACACAGGGATTAATATAATCATGGGATTATTATTTCCATAAATCATAAATAAAATTAGTAAAAATTACCTTGAAACATAAATATTTATAAGTTAATATTAATGCAGTAACCCCCAAATATAAGGGTGAAATAACATGAATAATAACAAAATACGATCGCTTTCACCAACAGAAGCAAAAATTATTCTAAGCCTTGAATGGGATAATCGTTTTTTAGTAACCAGGGGTGAGATTATACATATTCTTGGGGGGAATGATAAATTAGCAGATAAAGTCATTCAAACTCTACGCACTAAAAGGTGGCTTGAACAAATAAAACGGGGACATTATCTATTAATCCCTGCCAATCGAGGACCTGAAGGTATTCCTGAGGCAAATTTATTACTCATTGGAAGCAAACTTATCAGTCCATATTATTTTGGATATTCAACAGCAGCTTCATACCACAATCTTACTACGCAAATAAGGAATACTATTTGGATTGTAACTCAAAAATCGAGAAGACCAATTTCCTTTCGCAATGTTATATTTAATTTTGTTCATTTATCCGAGAGGAAGTTTTTTGGCTTTCAAAAAATGAAAATATTTGACGCTCATTTATATATGCCGGATATTGAGAAAACAGTCCTGGATTGTATTGATAAAATGGAAAAATCTGGTGGTGTCGGAGAAGTCACACATATTATAGCCAGTGCATCAAAAAAAATTAATTGGGGAAAATTAATCGATTACGCTTTAAAAATGGAATCTACTTCATTACTTCAACGTTTTGGATACCTTGCCGATCGCTCGGGAGTGAAAATTCCTCAAAAATTTCGAAGAAGAATTCATTCAAGGTTGTGTAAAAACACGAGATCTTTTCTTGCTTCTTCACGTATTTGGGGAGAAAAAGCAATGTTTAATTCAGATTGGCAACTATTAGTCAATGTGCCTGACAGTGAAATTTTATCTGAAATATAATTTTTATGAGCAATCGTAAGTAAAGTAAATGCTTGATTTAAAAACCGTTGATTTATTTGCATTTCGGAGTGGTATTGTAGACCGTACCATCGTTGAACGTGAAATCATCCTTACTTACGTCTTAAAAATTCTAAATGAGAAAAATTTACTCGATCGACTTGCTTTTAAGGGTGGAACGTGTATTCGTAAGGTATACCTTGGCTCATCGGGACGATTTTCAATGGATTTGGATTTTTCTGCAAAGGAGGCAATAGACCCAGAGGATGCCATACTCGATCTTATGGACGTTTTTAATGCAGAGTATTATGGTATTTCCTTCCATTTGGATGATGAGTGGCGCATGACGCAGAATGGACTTTCATTTACTGTTGAACCATCCTATTCACATGCTTGGAATGATTCTGGAGGTTTCCAGCTTCAGGTGAGTCTCCGAGAATTACCGACGTTGGATATCGAAAATAAACCGCTATTACCTCAATCATATTATAATGATATGGAGTTTAACCCACCCTCTATACAATGTCTCAATATTGTTGAAGTGTTAGCAGAAAAGATACGTGCGGCATATCAGCGTGCTAAAGTACGGGATCTTTATGATCTCTATTATTATTCAAGTAAACCCTATAATCGATCCCTAGTTAGAACTTTAACTGTCATCAAATTATGGCAGGTAAATGATCCGTTCAATCCAGCTAAATTTTTAGAAAGATTGCAATCGGAATCCTATGATTGGAATGATCTGAAATCCTTGGTGAACAAGAATATAGAAATAAATGAAACCGACATTATTAATAAAACCGTTGCCGCTTATTCTTTTTTACAAGAGCTTGAAGACGAAGAAATATTACTAGTCGAGGATGCCTCAGGCCATCGTCTTCAATCGCTGCACAAGAGTCTTATTCAAAAATGCAGGTTGCTGAATGTTAAAGAGTAGTATAAAATTTTACTACTCTAGCGTGTTTCCTGATAGATTATAAATACTGATATTCGATTTTAGTAGATTATAAGATGTTTCATTATTTTTCGTGTAAATGGGGTATTAAGCTATTACTGGGAAAAATCATGTAATCTCAAAAGTAGAATCTTGAGTATAATTTCAAGGGATTTGGCACACAAATGGCATAACTAATTGTAACTCTCAATATTATTGTAACAGCCGCGGTTTGTATAACCGTGAAATTGGACTTATTTTAAAAAAATGCACGGTGATTCATAATGAATAAATTATATCTTAATTCATACTTGTTCCCAAAATGGGAACTTATGTAAATTCGTGTTACATAAAGCATGAGAGTTATTGCGATTAAACCCTTAAGAGAATTCTGGAAAAAATATCATGATGCTGAGATCCCCATTAGGGCTTGGTATACAGAAGTAAAAGCTGCAAAATGGAGAAAACAGAATGATATTAAAGAGAAATATAGGTCAGTTAGCATTATTGCTAATAATAGGGCGGTATTTAACATTTTGGGGAATAAATACAGATTAGTCTTTGCTACAAAATATGATTTCCAAATTGTATATGTAAGGTTTATTGGAACTCATAAGCAGTATGATAAAATAAATGCAAAGGAGATTTAGAAATGTATATTAAACCCATTAAAAATGAAAAAGATTATGAAGCAACATTGGATCAAATTAAAAAACTTTGGAACTCAAAAATGGGATCACCTGAAGGAGATATTCTCGAAGTTCTAACCATACTGATTGCGGACTATGAAAAAAAGCATTATGATATATTGCCTCCCGGGCCGATTGGTGCAATTCGATTCCGCATGGAACAGTTTGGAATGAAGCAAAAAGATTTAGGGGCATTGATAGGCGGTCCTAATAGAGCTTCAGAATTGCTTCACGGTAAAAGAAAATTAACTGTAAAAATGATTAACATCTTACGTGAGAAATTAAATATACCCGCTGAGTCATTATTGGGATAATAGTGAAAACTGGTGTAATGCCAAATTCTTTGTGTTCACTGTCATAGCAATCATTTTAGTTAAAAAAACCATTATGGCAGTTAAAGGCATATAAAACACCTATATTAGATTTTTTAGAAAGGATCAGCCATTATAGATTGATCGAATAACTCAAGTAATATGTGCGGTTATGGGATCTCATCAAAAGGTGGGTACCCAAGGAATGATCCCACTCTATTATTAAGATAATTAACAGAACCTGAGATAACACTGTATAAGCTAATACTACTTTCATGATTTTTCGTTTTTTAACTTTTAGCTTTAAACTGCGCCCCTATGCCAGAAATCCAACGGAATATTTAACTACCAAGGGAGAGTTTACCTTTATCAGTAGAAATAATAATCCTGAAATGATCAAATGTGATTTCACTAATTACTATTAATAATAACGCATTACGTTAATTAGTACAATTTGAACTATTTATGATGCATTTTTAATGTATAAAATTGGATATTTAAAGGGTGATTTATTGACGACAAAGTTCTATTTTCGTCACCCCAATCATTCGTAAATTATCAATGGTTGAATTTCGTTTAATTTCCTATTCGGAATTATCAAATTAATTAATATCAGTATCATTGGAAAAACATAGATGTCGGCATCGTCAAATGGAAATGAAGTGATGAAAATAATAATTTTTTCAGAGATAATTTTCACAAACACTACCGAAACGGAGCAGATCTTCGCCTGTCTGAGGTAATGGAAAATTTCGAAGATAAATCCTCAAAAGGATGGACCAATGCACTTTCTCATTTTTCGACCGTTTCCCTCATGGATTTATCACCGGTTGCCAATTTAAATCGTCGTGACACCAAGTTTATTTTTAACGAACAAATTTTGTCAGATCTTCTGACAGAGCTGATTCCACACTACTCCATTTTAGAAATTGATTCCCATCGATTGTTTGAGTACCAAAACCGTTATTTTGATACCACCGATTTTTTACTTTACATGCAGCACCATAATGGGGTCCGTCCTCGATTTAAAGTACGATTTCGTAAATATGAAACAGGCACCCAGTTTTTCGAAATCAAGGAAAAGAATAACCAAGGGCGTACAATAAAAAGGCGAATCCTGGCAGATCCCGAATCGGACACGTTTGCGGCCGACCAAGATGCCTTGGTGTCTTTTATTACCGATCCTATGAGAGAATTGCTGGTTACAGAGTCAACAATCGAAGCGGATCAATTCCTCCGCAGCGTCTTTCTCAACTATTCCAGACTAACACTAGTGGACCGGCAGTTCCAGGAACGAATTACCATCGACAGTAATGTCATATCTCGTGCTAATGGAAATTGGAAGGGCTTTCCGGGTCTGGCAATAGCCGAAGTAAAACAGCAACGCTTTAATCCCAAATCAACCGTTATCAGAGCCATGGGAAAACGATCAATCATATCGACACGGTTCAGCAAGTACTGCATTGGGATTCACCATCATTTTACTGTAAAATACAATCGTTTCAAACCGCGCCTCCTGCGGATGGATCGTATAATGTCAACAGCAGAAAAGGAACTAACCTGATATGGAAACAACTATGAATATATGGACCATCCTGCAGCACTATGGGTTGAACATGATTATCACTTTCATTTTTATCGTCCTGATTTACAATCGGTACCGCCGGCAGGAGCAGGGATTAATCTTTACATATTTCATGTTCAATACGATCGTGTTTTTTGTGAGTTTCATGCTCAGCGCCATTACCCTCAGTATCGGGTTTGCCTTTGGTCTGTTTGCAATTTTCGGCATTTTGCGCTATCGCACAGAGCCGATACCCACCCGGGAAATGACGTACCTATTCGGCGCTATTACTTTAGGGCTGATCAACGGTTTAGCCCCAAGCAATTTCATTTTATCTGTAATTGTTGTACCGAATATCGCTATCATCGTTTTGGCTTTTATTCTTGAATATTTTCTAGGGAAACACGCTCTTTTAGACAAGCTTATCATCTACGAGAAAATCGAAAATATCAAACCAGAAAACCGTGAAGCACTATTAGCCGATCTGAAAGATCGGACTGGTCTTGACATTGTGAATATAGAAATCTTTCGGGTGGATTTTTTACGTGATACTGCTCGCATACGTATCTTTTATCGGGAAGACCGTTCCTCCGGCTGACCCTTGACTATCATCCGGTTCATCATTTTCTTATTCCTTTTTTCTTCGTTATTCAGTAGCGATAATTCACGTAAAAACGAACAATGGTCCAGTGTAGGTGTGGAAAAGGATTTATCCCACAACATTAAAACGGAACTGGAGCTTGAATATCGTCATAAAGAAAATTATTCCGTTATCAAATCCTCCTTCATTGATGCTGGGGTGAATTATCAATTTACAGACCATTTGTCTTTATTCAGTGCGGTCCGTTATTACTTCGGTGAAGATACTGACCGGCAGCGTTATTCGATGGGTGGGTCGACAGAAACTGCCCTCTCGTTCTTTTCCTTTAAATACCGTCTGAAAATCCAGCACGATATTGAGTCTGAAAAAGGCTCATCCAACGAGATTCGCAATCGTGTTACCATCGATTTTCCAATACACAAGAGAGTAAAACCCTATTTCTCATCCGAAATATTTCATATGAGTATGTCATCAAATTACCAGTTTAACGAATACCGATTGACCACTGGAGTTCGATTCAAACCAATCAAAGCTCACTCAGTGAAATTGTTTTACACGTACAAAGAAAACGATATCGCTCTTGATAACATCGAAATAACGAATATCGCCGGCGTGAAATACGAATACGATTTAAAGTAAAAAATCTATATTCTATAAAATATATTTTATGGATTCACCAATATTTCATATTGATGAATTTTTAAATTTCCTGATCCATCCACAATTTCATTTCCAAATTCGATTGATACAAGAAATTCTGTTTCCTCTATCAGGTGAGAATTAATTAGCGCATTTAGAAATTGCTCTAATCGGATTGTTGTAGTGGTCGTAGGATCATGAGGAAGAAACGCTAAATACTCCCAGCCCGGAAAGGTGTGTTTATAAAGATCATAACTCATTTCATCAATAATAACAGTTTCAAATTTTTCTCCAGCCGGCATCAGTTGACTATTTGTTAACCAAATCATAATCTCCGCGCTTATTACATTTTCGCTCGGGATATTTGTGCTCGTAAGCCAAATATCATAAGCAAGGTTGTAAGATCCTGTTGCAGTCAAATCAGAGTCAAGGGTTATATTAACGGATTGGACATCGGAAATTTTCAGCGGGAGTGAGTGAGTCGTGCTGGTTGAGCTCCAGGGTTTATGCCCAAATATAATTTCGGGATACGCCTTAACATTGTTTCCCAATGATGGCCAAGTCCATTCCCAACCAAATTCATTTTGTTCCTCAGTATTTTTATAAAAAATGCATTGTAAATAATTTGTGATATTTCCTTTACCCCATACATTATTCTCTAAAATGTACTCATCAAAAATCACATTTCCCCAATCAGTGCATATGACCGTATCTATTTCAATAGTTAGTTCGGTGAAAGCTTTTTTTTCATCTTTTTCCCCACAGTTGATGCATATCCACAATAATGATATTAAAATTATACTGGCTCTTTTATTCATGCTTGTTACCTGATAAGAGTTATTTTACCTGTACTTTTTTCCTGGTCCAATTTCACTTGATATATATACACACCGGAACCGCCGGCAAATCCAAACCGGTCTTTGCCTTCCCAGGTAGCGGATACATGATTTGGTTTTAATGGTATAACCTGGACAATATTGCCGTTTATATCATATATCCGGATTTCTCCGGATGTTTCGATAATATTTGGGAAATAAAATGTGGTGTGAGTGTTAAACGGATTGGGATAATTCCTGATGGAATACCTGCTGGGAATGGGATTCGGGTTCGTTCCTTCAATATTGATGGATTTAAGGTTAAAGCCCCCGTTCAGCGCCTGCAACCTAATAATATTTTCGCCCCCGAAAAGATTCATGGACACTGTATCGGTCCAATCCCAGTTTTGGTACCCGTTCGTGTTTGGTACCTGGAGGACTGTTGAACCTGTTTGCTCCTCTACGGATATAATTAGTTGTCCGTAATCGTTTGGCGATGATGTGCTGAATGAAAATTGGTAAGATCCGGTGAAATCAGCTTGAACTGTATATAAAAGCCACTCTCCGCTTTCAATCCATCCAACATTGTATTCCTGTCCAGAAGGAACATCGGAATATTCAATATCCACACCATCATTCCTGTAGACCCAGCCGCTGTTCCAGGATTGTGAGTTCGATCCAAATTTATCCGGATCTTCATAGACAATGTCATAATAAGCAATACCGTTGGCACCTATGTCATAATAAACCGCCTCAAATGTACCTGGAACCCGTATCTCTGTAAATGGTTTTGACGTATCGTTGTAATCATCATCCGATAGTGCAGCTATCAGACCTGCATTGATTACACAGTTTTCAAATGTATAGGCCTCTACTAAGGCCATGAGCCCTTCCATGGCTTGATCAGAAATAGGTGGTTGTCCTCCGTCATTCCAGTAACCAACGATTGCTTCAAATCCTGGAGGGACTTTCACTCGCATTGCAGGTGTTACACTTCCGTTGTGTTTATAATTCCACAAGCTCCAGCCAACATTGTTATCTTCAAATAATTCAGCCTTATTGTGGATCCAATGGTTGGAGTTTTCTCCATATTCCCCAACCCAGAGAGGGACATCGTAAGTTTCACTCATGGACGTATACTGGCCGAGCCAGGAGGCCTGATGACTCGGACCAACATAATGGTGAAAACTATAGGCCATATTATCATCAAAGGGTGGCGTTAAATTTGTAAAGTCATTTCCGTACCAGTTTCCTTCAATAAAAATAATATGATTCGTGTCTACTTCACGTATATCGTTCTTTATTTGGTTATAAAATTGCCGTAGCTGCCCGGATGAAAAGCCACCGGATAATACAGGCTCATTTAATAAATCATACCCGGCGATCCATTCTTCATGGGCATAATACTCCGCAATATACCTCCATATCTTCTTGGTCCAGTCCCGGTTCGACAGGTTTGTCCATAGCCTTGCGTATGTGCCGTCGCTGTCAGAGAAATCATTTGTATTCTGGGCTCCCGGTGCACAATGCATATCCAAAATCAAGTATACACCATATGTTGAGCACCATTCGAGTAAAGGGGCTAAAATATTGAAACCATCCTCAATGTATTCCCCATAAGCGGTTGAAAAAAATTTATAATGGAATGGAACCCTCAACGCATTGAAACCACGAGATGAGATGTAAGCAATGTCTGCTTCTGTGATATAGTTCTCATAATACGCCTGGTAGAATATTTCCGAATTTTCTTCACCTACAAGATTGATAATTTCATTTTCTATATTGCTGGGTGAACCAAAAAAGCCATGTATATTCCACATATATCCTTCCTGGACGAGCCAGCCACCCAATCCGAAACCGCGGAGCAGGACAGGATTCCCGGTTGAATCAACTATATCCTGGCCATCTGTTTTCAAGAAACCTTGCCCATGAACCGCTGCGAGTACGACAGTAAGGCTAAAAATCAATCGCAGTCTGTACATTCGTTGAAACATACCGGTGGTAAAATTGTATCTGTCTCTGTCACAGTAAATTGACGGTTATTGTTTTGTCCAAAACCACAATCATCCGGAACCGATTCCCAGCCCAAATTCCACGAGTCAGGGTAGTACCCATTGCGGAATTTATAGGTGTGCACAGATCCCTTCGGTAAAGACAATGTTACTGACCAAATGCCATCGCCATCAGGATCGTGCATTGCAATGCCCCCGGGCTGACCTGACCCAATGGTTCCTCCGGAAAGACGCACGCCAGTCCCGGCCACTAACTTTCCTGTCATGTTGACTTGAAATGTGACATCAATATCGTTATGCTGATCTGATGCTTCATACACTCGTACGTAATCCACCGCCATCTGCATTGGAAAAGCCGTATTATCGATGCCCTGAGCACCACCCCAACTTCCACCCACTGCAACATTTAGAATGATAAAAATATTTTCATCAAATGGCCACTTGTTTTTGTCACCTTCACTGTCATTATAAACAAAATGGTAAGGAGTATCATCTACCATAAAATATAAATAGTTTGATGTCCATTCCAGTGCATATACATGGAAGGAGTTTGTGGCTGTTGGTACGGTTAAATATCCACTTTTCTGGGTACCCAGGTTATGGTTATAATCTGTCGTATGGATGGAAGCATGAATATTCCCTTCGTCATATCCAACATGTTCCATAATATCAATTTCACCACAGGCTGGCCAGCCTACCGTTGAAATGGAACTGCCCAGCATCCAGATGGCTGGCCAGGAACCAATTCCTTTGGGTAATTTGGCATTGATTTCGAAGCGACCGGTCGTCCACTCCGCTTTATCTGCAGTGTTCAAGCGGCCGGATGTATAATTAGTTGTGTACCCATTTCCCTGGGAATCCGTTCCTGTATAACCAGGCTGATAAAGCGCCTGAATGACCAGATGTCCATTTTCGATAAAAATATTGTCTGTTTCCTCCGTATATGCCTGTAGTTCATCGTTCACCCGTCCGGGGCCCCAAAGGAGTATATTCCATTTTAGGTCATCAACAAAATCGCCATCAAATTCATCAGACCAGACAAGATCCCATTCGCTTAAAGTAGAATCGATAGGATCATGATTGTTATTCGTGCTTGTTTCACTGCAGCCAACCACAACAAAGGTACCAATTAGAAGAGCGAATAATTGATTAATTTGCATCGCTATTTAAGGATTAAAATTTTCTGTGTTTTAACCTGATCTCCATTGGTCAAGCGTACCAGGTAAATTCCCGCCGATGCAACAAATCCTTCATCGGTCAAGCCGTTCCAGGTGAATGAGGTTTCGCCGGCTCCAACTTTTCCTTGAACAAGTGTGTGGACCAATTCCCCTAGGATATTGTAAATAGAGAGGTTTATAAATTGTTCATGTGTTAACGAAATAGGTATAACGACTTCATTGTTGAAGGGATTAGGAAAAGCCGACTGCATATTAAAATCGGATGGCTGCTCTATATCGCCTATGGCGAGAGGATCCCCATTATAACCGGTTGCAGAAGATGTTGTTAAACATATTATCAAATACCCTGACAAGAACACCACGTTATTATGGATAAAATCAACATTGTTACCGTCCCATGTGTGGGTTGCCTTTTCCCAACGGTCGGTGTCCCACTGATCAAAATTATCAGTCCATAATTGAAAAAAATTGTTATCCGTCCCTGCATTTCCGGTTCCTGGAACATACATATAATATTTGACCCAATCGTAAAATGCGTAAACCGGTAACGTGCTGGCGCTGAACGATCCAACCCAATCAACATTTGTAGGTTGCCATATATTCATCATGATTTTCTGGTATTTGTGTAGAGAGTCCACCTGTCCCAGGTTATCAATGCGAACCAGATCATCATCTATAAAAAATGCGAGATAGTCCGGTGTCCATTCGAATGCATACATATGAAAATCTTCATGGGGATTGAAATTCGTTTGTATCAACTCCACGTGATTCACTTCATATTGCGTGATGTAATTCGTTTGAGCTTGATCATCATACAAACCTAAAATTTCCCAATCGATTTCATTCCAGTGCTTGGAACTGGTAAGGCCATCAGCCCAGTAATCATGGAAGGTGAAAAATGAACTTACCACGCCGCTGCCAGGAGCGGATTTCATCCTTACTTCATACCGTCCATACCGGAAACTATCAATGGTTCGGAGTTCTCCCCCACGATAGGGCTTGGCTAATAACATCGTTGACATGAAACAGAAAAGGAATAATCTTGCTATCATTCTGTTAAAATTCCTTTTTCTGACCATAATCTAATTTATGGTCACTGGTGAAAACCGGGAAGGGAGGTACAATTTTCGGAAAAGGTACGCCTTGTTGAATGACTGTCATGTCTACGTTCGTTAATTCGATGGTCTCAAACAAGTCCGTATTGATTTCGATTTGGTCAGAATAGACTGCCTGTAGAGAATCGACAATTGGATTCAGTTTTTTAGCAGTCTGTTCAGGATTGTCGCCTGATATATTCTTTTCTTCTAATAAAATGTTGCGGTAATACCGGGCAATAGAAGAATCGTGCCACAAATCTCTATTTAACATGACGGGCAGGGATTGCACGTATCCTTTTTCGTAACATTGGTCGGTGATTTCAATGTCCCTGACAAGGTCGGCAATAGCAAACATCAACTGTTGCTGAAATTCACTCCGGCCCATTTTTCTTTTCCTGAAAACGAGTGGATGCTTTTCGAGTTCTTTATGGAACTTTTCGATTGTCCAGGGAACATTGTCTACATGAAAAAGAATATCCATTTCTGTGAATGATTCCAACGGTTCATTGATCAGGCTGTCGCGAATAAAATCAAGTTCCGGGTCCGCCCACAAAGATTCGCTGAATTGCGCCTGCTTGAGTGAATCAGGCTTCATGTAAATATCCATCACTCTATTTGCATAGGCGGGAAAAACCATTTCATTCAATTCCAGTTGTTTCCCAGTCATAAGATTTTTCACCCAATCTTTGTACGTTTGATCTGCGTCATTTTCCGTTAGTCTTTCACGAACATCAGCCATCCTCTGGGTTTTTTCCGTTGGTGTTACAGCAGGACGATCTGTCCATCCATTGACCTGCATTAAAAGAACAGAACCGTCATCAGTTTGGAAAGGACCGATGATTGATCCCTTTGTGATGGATGTATTAAAAATTGCCTTGTGTAAATTCACCGCTTCCTTATCAAACCAATTCACAGATTTTTTGGGTGCATCTCGCTGGTTCCAAAGCGTTGTGTAGATTGAATCCAGGGAAAGTCCACCTTCAACCAGATTTTTTATCTTGATGGCAGAGTTCGGATCCGGCAGATTAATATATGAAAGCTCTACTGTCCGGCCGGCCAACTTATTGGCAGAATATACATTAGCTGAATCCAGTTCAACCTTTTGATAAAATTCACCATAGTAAAGCAGTTGCCGCATGGATTGTTCGCTTCGGCCACGGACAAAAGATTGAAAACGAACATTATCCAAAAGATCAACTTTGGCTTTTTCCGCTTCTATGGCAAATAGTTTTTCAGCAATGAGCGAATTCAGAATAATCTTTTTATGAATGTAATTTGACTGTCGACAGTATAGAGGACGTATGGAATATTCAGCCCGGCGGATAAAATCCTGCGATGTGATGATTCTATCACCAACGACAGCGAGGATATCTAATCCCGTGTCTGCATTTTTATCCGAACCATTAACAAAACAGGGAAAAATAATAAAAATCACGAGGCAATATATCCAATGGCGGATCAATTTAATTTTGGCGATGCTGCTCATACAGGTGAGTCTTTTACTGGTCTATTTTATTAAAAGTAATTTTCTGGTGACGATACTACTATTTGAAGATAAGGATAAAAAATATATGCCGCTGGAAATATAGTTTTCCGGCTGCCAGCGAAATTCATGTCGCCCCACCGGTTGTTTTTCAAATGAGTTTTCAAAGACTTGCGCTCCGTTTAGTGCATATATCTTTAATATAATATCACTGGGATATGCAATATCGTAATTGACGGTCACCGATGGATTAAATGGGTTTGGGAAACAGGAGTTAATCCGAATATCCTTAGGTATGTTTAATTTATCATGCAGAATTGCAAGGGTAAAGATTGAATCTTGCTGGATTACCAAACCGTTAATAAATGGGCCGGCAGTAGTATAACCCACACCATAATGACGATCAGAAAAATAAAAATCCAGCTGGTTGTCATAAACTGTTACATCGGGAATAATGATGTCATAGGCATTGTTCATTCCAGCGATTGAAAAAACATCCAAATTCTCAAACAGCAGACTGTCTTCCAATACCAGATCAAATGTTCTTGTGCCGATATCAGAATAATAATTTTCTGATAATTTTAATGTAACCGTATATACGCCATTAGGCGCTCTTACTTTATAAGCGGCTGTTCGGTTCAGGCATGTTTGATACAAAATGTCATCTTCTGTATTTTCAATAGGATCTGACGTGGTCACATAATTTCCATCTGTATAACCGTATTCTACATTTGGGCCCCATTCCTGATCGGGAAAATAATCGGCATATGCATCTCCGCCGTTGTTGATCTTTAATGGAAAAACAACCAGTTCAGGAATGTGGATAGATACAGCTTGAGCCATTAGAGTATTTGAATTTGGACTTATATCAGAAATTTGTAACACAGCCAGTTTTGCATTTTCGTCTATTGTATCATTATTTGCATATATGGTTACATTTCTTTGATCCTCATCCAATTTAACTGAATCTATACCCAGGCCTGCAATACCGAAGTGCTGGGGATTTGCATCATCAGGATTTATTTCTTCACTGAATCTTCCTATGACCGTTGACCCTGATTGCCTCGCCCATAACAGGGTAGGGGGATCCAGGTCAACAAATCCGGGATTTTCTTCATTGGTTAAACATAGAACAAGCAATCCATTATCAAGCACTGCATTTTCCTCAATCAGTATTGATCCATTTCCACCCCAGGTGTGATTATCACTTTTCTCCCATCGTGATTGATCGAACGAGGAAAAATCATCTTCCCAATTCAACGTAAAATTGTTATCGGATCCATGATTACCCGTTCCAGGTGTGTAGGAACTATACGTTACCCAATCATAATAACTGAATCTTGGCAAGATTCTATCATCAAATGTTCCAACCCAGTCCTCGTAAACCGGCTGCCAGATATTCATCATTATTTTTTGGGCTGAATCCATTTCGGTAATATGTGATCCTGTCTGACGAAAAACTTCTGTACCATCAATGAACCAGGCAACATATTCCGGCGTCCATTCAAATCCATAGTCATGAAAATCCAAATAGGGATTAAAAGGAGTATAATGCTGGCGAATATGGCTGGCTTGGCCTGTCGTGATGATATTGAAATCTACCGTATGATCATAGAGTCCTAATAATTCAATATCGATTTCTCCCCAAGGATCTGCAGGATCATCATATGTAAAAAATGATGAGAGCATTCCGTCCCCTTGGGACGGCTTAATACAGGCCTCAAAGCGGCCGTACAAATAACTATCCAATGTTCGGAATTCAGCTCCATAAGTCTGGGCATAAAGACTGGAAGTATGTAAAAAGAAAAAAGATAATACAGATAAATATAGGTAAAATTTGATGCTATCCTTCGATGGATTTGGAAAAACGCTTCTCAGTCGGTTTAACGATCTGCACAGCATCAGATTGAAAAGCAAATTAAAAGTTTAGGCCGATAGTCGTTGCATGGACATTACCCAAAATACCCATTGTCTTATATGCATAGTCTACGATTATTTTTCTATTATGGAGAAAATTCCACTCTAACCCCAGGCCGCCTGTAAGCCCAAATTGTGGATTATCCATATATAATGCTTTCTGGCCACCCCGAAAAACAATTGCACCATTCCCTGGGAAAATAATTTTAAAGGCAGCGCCAATATTTATCGATTCTGTATTATTGTTTGGATGAATAGCATCGGCTGCTAATGTGAGTGTGGCATATTTTGAAACAATGGGTTTTACAGCAACACCGATCCTGAAGAGCAACGGGAGTTCCCATTCCTGCGGTCGGAACTGACCAGCCACATCACCGTAATTACCATCTTCGTATTCGGAAATATCAATGGGTTGATACAGGTCAATACCATCATATTTCATCCGCGAGCCGTAGTTCGAAATGCTCATACCGATGACCATACCATCATCTTTTTCCCCGGTCATACTGAAAAAATGTGTATGGACCAACACCCCAAGATCAACCGCAAAAGCATTGGCGGAGGCATGCCATATATTAGATTGGATCAATTTTGCATTGGCACCAAAGGCAAACCAGGGGACCAGGCGCCGAGCAAAAGAAAATGTTAAGGCAAGTTCATTGGCACTGAATTTTTCACCCGTTCCTTCCTGGTAAGCAAGGGTGGTCACATCCATTTGACCGTAACCTATTTGTGTTAAGGAAAGGGCTAGCGTCCCCACTTGAGGTATGTTGACAGCTCCAGCTGTAAATATTGTGTTAATATTAACAATCCAAGGTTGGATCATAAACTGAATTCCAATCCCTTTAAGAGAAGATAACCCGGCTGGATTCCAGTAAATAGCAGTCAGATCATTAGCCACAGCGACATAGGCCTCTCCCATTCCACCGGAAGCGCTGCCTATCCCTATTTCAAGAAAGTTTGCAGTGGTAGTACCATAACGATGAATCTCATCAGAAAAACCCATTCGAGTTAAAAAAGCTAGAATTATAATGAATTTGAATAATCTCATTTTATTACCGCGAATTTACCGACCTTTGAATCACCAGTGATGTTTGATTCGATGTGATAAATATACATGCCTGCCGCTATCTCCAGATCTTCCCTTGTCAACATGTCCCAATGAACAATGCCGTTTTCAGGCTCATTATTTACTTCCAACTTATCAATTAAAACACCGCTGACTGTGAAAATATAAATCGTGCACTCAGCAGGTATATGAGTAAACATTATCTTACGGCGCTGATTTAAAAAAGGATTGGCTACCGCCTCCTCCATCATGTTCGTCATAACATAAGGATTGGGGACAACTTTAATATTTTCCATCTCATTTGTTAATGCTTTCGCATCCAGTGAGTCTGTTGAGGAAACAGAAAAGCGAATTGAGTCCGTTGAGAAAAAGGGTCTTCTCCAGGTCAACGAATAAACGTCTCCTGCGTCCGGGTATGTATTTTCATTTAAATTACTAAAATCCAGCACAAAAGCCGTGGCCTGCCAACGAGTCAAGGTGGGCGCACCAACAAGAATCCGATCTTCAAATAAATCTAACGTATCATTGTCGTTCATGTCCTGGACAACTATATCCATGAGCTCAAGATCTCCAAATGATTCATTCACCACATAGAAATCCAAAGCTGGTGCGACGATTACATCATTCCTTCGAACGGAATTCCCGTTCTCATCTCGTACCCCGGACTGGTTTGTGATAACACCCACATATGCTGAATCTTCTCCGGTAAAAATGATTTTATAGTCCCAGGGAATAGAACGTCCACCCTCGACAGAAGGAATAACATTCAAATACCCACTGCCTGTTATCCACCCGGAATTGCCGTAATCAAAAACCGCCGTTTCCACATCTTGTTGGATGAGAAGTTGAATGCCATCAAACGGATCTGTCTCCACCTCCTCGTACGTTTTCAATGACCAGTATTCAAGAGTATCATCGTAGGATAGGTTATTACCGATATAACTATCAGGATTCTCCTGATAGACAAGTTTGTAATCTTCCGTGGCATCGTAGACCGAGAAACTATTGGTTGTGTACAACATGCCTCTGTCATAATTACTGACAGTTGAGATAGTGTCTATGCCGAAAGTCAGCACATACTCGTGCTCGGACTTCAAACTTTTGCTGGCCATAATTTGGGGATTGACACCGCCTGTCCCGATTGAGCGCTGTGTTGTGTCTATTTGAATTTCTGATGGTACATAACCGGCTGCTTGTCCATGAGGCATAACGATGGCCACATTTTGGCCAATAAAGCGAACATCCTCAGCTTCATCCAGTTCGACAATCACGTTATTTTCCGAAGGCGTAATGCCGGGACCAATGTCCGGAGCTCCATAATCGTACGCTACGATAGCATAATAATAGGTACGTCCATTTTGTACTGTTTTATCAATAAAAGCATGTGTGATGCCTGAGTCAGTGCCTAAATAATATCCAGCACCGTTGACCAACCCGAAATCAGTGAATCCGTGCAGATCATCAACCAAGTCACATTGAAAAATTGGTTTCTTAAACATAGGTGTGCCAAAACCATCAGTAATCACTTCTGAATCTGAAAAATATTTATCTGTCGATCGAAATACTTTATATCCTTCAAAATCATTTACATTACCAACAAAAGGATCCCGGGTTCTGGTATCGGCCATATTATCCCATGTCAAGATCACTTCGCCGTCACCGGGGGTTGCTGCTAACGTTGGCATTTTCGGAGGTTGGGCAAAGCGGTAATCCTTTTCATAAATGATCTGGACGATGCGTTTGAGTTCATACAAGGCAGGGGAGGTATGTTCCGGAGAATTCAATCCGGCCAAGGCATCGTAGGAATGCAATTCTGACATAGAAATTCGTTCCACACGTCCCTGGAACAGGGGGAAAGGACCTGATGCGAAAACCTCTACCAGATTAGAAATGTTTCCTTCAAACTCTTCCAGGCTGTCCTCTCCAATAACTTCCCACATTGCTTTATCATTTTTAAACCAATATGTTTCATTACTGGGGGCGTGGCTGGGGATAGGAAACATTTTGAATGCGGTTAATCCAATCATATCAGATTCCGAAACATCGGTGGCATTGAAATCCGGTTCAGACCCAATTCCTTCTACATAGTCGGGGCGGTGATTGCATTCGGAACCATCCAAATCCGGACCGGTATAGTTCAATTCATTAGGACCGACACCATCAACCCCGACATCATCACCTGTAAATTCACTGACCTGATAAATACCGTCCCCATTAGCATCATTTCCATCTTCCCAGTCCTGGTCTTCATCAGCATCCCAGTGGTCCACAAGGTCTTCCAAATTCAATTTATAAAACTCAAGAAATGCATCAATATTTTGAATCCCCTCGGTGGGTCCGATAATACTCTCTGCTTCATTATCTCTCAGTTCATCAACCAAGCCATCATTGTCATTATCCTTATTATCATATCCGATACCAGGACTTTCCAAATAGGCAAAACCCATAACTCCGGTTGGTTTTCCACCGGCACCAATACCATTGATGTCCCAGGAATAAGACATATCTATTTCTGTATTAAAATATCCCAAATCATCGGAACCATCATCACCAATACCATTGTCAACCCAGTAGCCAAAAGCCACTTCTCTCAGATCATATTCTGAAATATTAGCAACGGAATATTCCCAGAAAATGGCATCCCTGGCCTGAGGATTGTTCCATTGAAATCCCCGTACTTCAACTCGTAGACCAAGGCCTCCCCATGGAACGCCAGGCTGCAGAGTCACATCCGGGCGTAAATCACCGACGAATTTTCCGGGGCGGGGATAATATTTGACGAAATCTTGGATGCCAAGATTTTCCTGGTCCTGGGCGTCATTTACAACAAAGTATGTTTCCAGGTCAGCATAAGTGACACCTCGACCAAAGCGACCATCCCATTCACCCGGCCATTTTGTTGTCAAGCCCTGTGCAGGCCAACCGTTTGTGGGCCATGTTTCAGAACGATTACTCATGCCTGGATATTCACCGACTTCATTAAAATAACCGAAGACCGGGAAAAATCCCCACTCAACGGTCCCTGTTGGATCCATGTCCATTTCTTCACGATAGCTCGTTTGTAAATAATTAAGTACATGATGATCATTCAGGACAATGTCTACTGGCTCTGTGAGTGGGATTGTATCTACGGTTGCTGGGTCTCCATCATCTGCAATAAATACCTTTGCACCGATGAGCAAACCGATACCATCGAGCATTTTCAAGCCATCATTATTATTAGGCCAACGGGATACATTGCTTGCCGGCCAATCTGATAGTTCTGTGGTGTTCTGGAAAAATAATAATATTCGATTCCCATTCATAAATCCTTCACGCTCTGCTGCAATATCCCCGGCAGGGTCTTCCGGGCCAGTGTAGGGCTTACCCTGACCGAGCAGAATGTGAGTACAAAAGCAGAATATAAATAAAATTGCACCATTTGTTTTTGAAAATATCATGGTCAAAATTCCACGCCAAGAATCACTTTAAATTCACGGGGTGCCGAAAACATACTTGGATTCTCTACTCTATCAATAAATTCATTGAAATTACTGCGATGACCTGCAATATCTGTTGCCTGGATAACGGAAGTATAGGCCCGTCCAGTCGTACCATTCACATCATTTTCATTGAGTTTGTCAAATACGTTGTAACAGACCAATTCCACTTTGGCATTTAAATTGGAAAAAAGATTAAATGAGCGATGTGCAGAAACATCGACAGAATAGTTTTCGGGTTTAATATCATTGTTGGGATAGAGGTTTATCCGGGATAAAACACTTTCACTTAAAGGAGAGAAGGTATAAGGCGTGCCTGAGTTATAAAAGCCGGTAAAGGTCATACCGCCATTTTTAAAACTCAGGTTTATAGTGGTATTCAAAGTGTGGCGTTGATCCCAGCTCATGGGAATAAACCTGTTGACTGGATCCATGCTGTCTCCAGCACGATCAAAAGTCATTAGTGGGTGATCTGCATTACCACGGGTGTACATCAACGTATAGTTTATATTACTTTTGATGTTTCCCCATGCCATATCCAGCTTAATCTCTAAACCGCGGGCATTTCCGTAATCCTTATTACTTAACAGGGCATACTGAATCTGGTTATATGTTGAAACGATCTTACCTGTTAACAAATTATATATATCTCTGTAGAATAATGATACTTCCAGTCCAATATTCCGACTGAGTTCCTGCCAAAGACCAATCTCAAATGAAATCGTTTTTTCCGGTTTGAGATTCGGGTTTCCCATAATCACAGAATAGTCGCTCGGGGGTACTAAATTTGAATTATTCTGATACATGGCCCACATGGGCGGCATTTGGAAAAAATGTCCATAACTGAAATGTAAAACGGCCTGGTTTCCAAGCTGATACGCCAAACCAAACCGGGGGCTAAGTTGTGTGATGGCCGGGGCATCGAGATATTCTGACATCATAGAATCGGGTAGGATAAGTTGATTTCCTGGATTGCGAGGATCCGATGGGTAGGTTGTTTCCGGTTCAAAGGAATCATACCTGGCACCAAGATTAATAACCATCTCATCAAATTCCAGCTTATCCTGGATATATAATGCTGTTTCGTATGGTTTGACAGTGTAAACGTCGCCATAAACAGTTGAATCACCATAAATCACCGGTTCATATGCAATATCAGCGATATCCATTCCAAAATATAAATTGCGGATTTCATGCCACTCATGGTGGATGTCATGAGTGATATGTTGACCACCCCATTTCAGGCTGTTACGAAAATTGACCTGCCAAACCATATCAAATTTGATAGTATTATCGATTTGATTCCGTTCAGAGTGTTCTTTTTGCTGTCCGCCTGTAAAAAAACCAGGCCCATAGTCATTTAGATATCCATCATGGACGTATCGGCTATCCAAGGGATCTTTAAAAATATAATTGCCGTTGTACGTATCTAATGTGGAGAATTTTAAATCGTAAAACAAATTCGGACTTAACATATGGTTCAAGTGCAAAGTACTCAAATTGGAAGTCCGGTGGTCTGCCGATAACCCATCAGGATTATATTTAAAGGAGTGGTTATAATTAAACCAAACATCATCATTGTATGTAAATAAGGCGGAAAGTCTGATACTGTTACTAGCCTTCAGTGTGATTTTTCCAAAGAAGGATAAATTATCAGATCTATTCATGGGTACGTAGGCACTGTCACCTGTATGTTCGGAATACCATAAGGCTGGAATATCACTGCTAAAATCACTAAAGTCATCTACATTAAAGCGGCGAACGCCATTCAAATGGCCGTTGTTATCCTGGATACGAACGTTGCTGAAGAAAGTTAATGTATTTTTAAATATCGGGCCACCCAGCTGAAACTTTAAATCTGTATTTCGATCCATTTGATAAGGATCCAATCCGATAAAAACGTCATCATTACCTGTGATAAAGTTGCTGAGACCCATGGTGGTGGATCCTTCAAATTTATCACCGCCATCGCGAGTAACCATATTCACCACGCCGCTCATGGCACTTCCGTACTCGGCATTGAATGTGCCGGTGATCACTTCCAGGTCCTTAATGGCTTCCGGTTCAATATCCACTGAACGATATACACCTCCAAATGAATCCTTAATGGGAATGCCGTCGACCAGGTACGTTACTTCCGTATCTCGGCCGCCACGAAAATGACCGTTGACGACTCCTGCCTGAAGATTGATGACATCATCAATGCCTTCAATAACCAAAGCCTCTATGTCATCACCGGATATATTTTTGATGGTTCCGGTCTGATCTTTCTTTTCATATATGCGGTCTACCTGTACCTCAACAACATTGCCCTCCAGAACAGTTTGATCCATTTTTACGTCCAGGGTCACTGTACGGTTGGTAGATATCCGCACATCAACTATTTTTACTGTTGTGTAGCCAATCATCATGACAGAAACAGAATATGTGCCTGGAGGAATATTAATGATGTTGAATCTGCCATCATTCCCAGATGCTGTGCCATATGATGTATTATCAATCATCACATTTACACCAAGCAAGGGATCACCGTTTGCCTTATCTGATACGACTCCTGTCAGTTTGCCCGTGGTCTGGGCAACCACTATTGAAGATAAACTAACCGCGAGGTAAATGGTAATCGTTTTCAGGTATTTGTGCATTGGTAGAAAATTTATTAATAGTTGAGAGTAATAAAAAACGGGGGAACAAAAAAATGTTCCCCCGTTTTTTAAGGAGATTACTTAAGCAGAATCATCTTCCGCGTTTTAACAAATGAACCTGATTCCAATTTGTAGAAATAGACTCCGGACGCCATATTCGTTGGATTCCAGACAATCTTATGATGTCCTACCGGTAGAGATTCATTGACCAACTCGTCTACCTGTCTACCCAATACATCAAATATCCGCAGTTTCACATCCGCTTGTTCTTCGATAGTAAAATGGATATAGGTTACCGGGTTAAACGGGTTTGGATAGTTTTGGCGTAAAGCATATTCAAAAGGAATAATTTCATCATCAATTGCAACATCGGATTCTCCTATCCAGGTATAAGCCCACTCACCAGGATTATTCCACTGCTGATCTGTGCTAAGATGGGAAAATCCTACATTTCCTTCCCAACCATCACCATCGTTATCATGGAAATAAATATCGATGGGAATACGCATTCCAGCTATCGGGGTAAAGCTTGCATCTTCACCTCTGGCTGCTAATGTGTCCAGAGATATTCTTCCTTCAGTAACATAATCCGGATTGAATCCTTCGAAGTAATAATCAGAGGAACCGGGGGCTGACAACACTGAATTGGTTGGGTTATCCAGTTGTAGAGTAGCCTCATTCATGTAGATAATGTAGTCTGGTTCATCCCCGCGTTTAATGGCATTATGCTTTGCACCACCAATCCAGTCAAATAAGCCGATAAAGATCTGGAGAGCGTCTTGGTCCCACCAATTTCCTTCACCAAAATAGTAACTGTCGTCTATTACATCGGCGGCGAAGTAGAGGTAATCTTCATCGATCGCCAGGTATACTGTACCAGACAAGTCATTGTCATCATCAACGGCACTACCAGTAGGAACATGACCTATAGTGGGATTAATCACAAAGGGCGTAATGCTACTAGCATACCATTCGGATAAATCTCCATCCGCAGCGAAAGTTGAAGGTGGATTCAACGAAATTATGGGAATTCCCATAGCCGTGTTTGTAACTGCAGAACTTGCAAAACCTGCATCCCCGGTGTTCTGCGATGCATCAGTGCAGGTTACTGCATAGTACCAGTCTTGGGATTCATCTTCTAACGGCGAATAGAGGTAGTGAACCGCTGCTTGTGCTCCTTCAAGTACACCCATTGCAACGACATCTACATCAGCTGCAGTGACATCTGTGATTGCAGAGCGACTGGCGTAAACGGAGTAAGTTTCGCCTTCCTCACCATCATTATCTGTCCATGCGACCATATTATAGTAGGAATACGGTGTAGCAGCCACATTTATAACAGCCGCTGGAGGTTCCAGGTCTAGTGCTCCCACGTTCATCAGAAACATGTCATCGAAATAATAGTCACAGTTGGAGCCATCCCAACGCGAAGCTACTATAACAGCTGAAACTTGCTCTGTTCCTGCAGGCATTACAAATTCAGCAGTATGCATAGCCCACTCATCTGTGATCGGCATCATCATGTCACCTGTATCTCCCGTAACGTTGCCATCAGCATCCTTTCCCTCAATTTTGAAACCACCGAAATCTCCTGCAATGCCGGAAATACTCTTCGCATAACCGCCAAAGCGCCAGGTTTCACCTACAGAGGCTGGAATTGCATCTTCAGTATAGAAGACTGCCCAAGCAGCGCCATTTTCAACGCCTATATGAACATAGTCTTCACCTCCATGCGCCACTGCTGCATCGGTAACAATATCTGCATGGGCCTGGCCAGCACCAGCGTGTACTGATCCCCAGCCAAAGCCATCATCGTTGACATCTGGAGTTTCAAATCCAGAATTGGTTAATGTATTCTTTGAACCTTTTAGTTTGAAATCATCAAGAATGACTGTTCCTGTAACTACATCTCCTTCACCGGCTCCGCTGACAGAAAATTCAAAACCGATGTTTTTGATGCTGTGGCTATCAAATTCCTGATCACCACCGGTATGGCCGGCCCAACCTGTATAGGTAAAGTCGGTACCTGCCCAGCTGTCACCTCTGTTTAGAGCGATGTCAATTGTATGCCATCCAGGTAAGTCATCTAATATGTAGTGAAATGAATAATAGTATTCACCCAAATCGTGATAGGTAGAATCTTCAGGGGCTATTTCATCATATTCGCCCAAATTCAACCGTAGATGAACACGTCCTAAGGAATCTTGAGGAACTAGGTTATAGTAAGAAAATGAGAGTGTATCAAACAAAGACCAATCGTAGACGCCTGAAATCAGGGAATCGGGGAAATAGTGATGAATTTTTGTGTAGCCACCCCAGCCCTCTGAATTATGAATACTGTACTCAAGTTTCATAGCCCCACTGCCTTCTAAAACAGGGTCGGTAACATAACTCCTGATGATCCATCCAAGGGAAGAATCAGCATTGGTACTGATTGCGTAATGCGCTGCAGTACCTGATGCTCCACCTTCCTGGACAGGATTATACCACTCCCAGTAATTTGTATCCGCCGGGGCTTCGTCAAAATTGTTGATTGACGCTTCAATTACCATCTGCCCAAATATCAACAATGGTAGCAAGAAAATAGAAATAACTGTTATCTTTTTTATCATGATTTACTCCTTTATGATTAATTATCTAAACAGTCAAAACTTATGCCACAAGGATAAGATAACAAATGGTTGTATTCTTATGTGTTTAAGAGGTTTGAAAAATGATTCAGCGTTGCCACCATGAGCCATCTTTTACTTGCGGTTTACTTGCTGGTAGTTCATCAAAAAATGTGAATTCTGTTGAAATATTTTGATGGTTTTTTTGCGTATATCAAGCCTGACTGACCTTTTAATTGAAAGAAATATAATTATTATTTCATATATAATGTAATTTTTTTTTATATTTGTGAAAATATTTTTCACACATGAAACCAAATTTGTCCATAATTGCCGAAAAAACGGGTTATTCAATTCCCACCGTATCACGAGTTTTATCCGGAAAGGTGAAGGGCAGTTCCAAGAGCGTTGATAAAATCCTGAGGGCGGCCAGAATGCTGGGCTACAATTATGCTCTTCCAGTATATCCCAATTCTGTAGTCCTTCCCAAGATCGTATTGGTAACTGAACATTTTGCAGAAGAATTCTATTCCTGTTTGTACGAGAGCTTCGACAGAATATCCAGTAAAAGAAATCTTGATTTGAAATTTCAATCTCTTAAATACAGCAATGACATTGTTAACTCTCTAGTACTTATTTCTAAACAAAATCATGGCATTATTTTAATGATTCCTTCCCTTACGGTTAAGCAATATGTTGCTATTCAGTCTGTTTTACCAGATTTCCCTATCGTAAATATGGCCCCATCTGAGAAAATTTCCTTTCCAGCTGTAACCCATGATTCATATGAGGGTGGAAAGCTAGCGGCGGACTGTTTAATTTCTACAGGTTACACATCCTTTGGTTTGATATCAGGACCAAACATTAAGCTGGAGTCCAACTTACGGCGAAGCGGATTTATAGAAGGGCTTAGAAAACATAATTTTGATCTCACCTGGGAATATTCTGGAGATTATTCATTCAAAGCCGGAGAAAACGCATGCCAGGATCTTTTATCCAAGAACATGAACAAATTAGGTATCTTTGCTGCGAATGACCAGATGGCTTTAGGATTTATCCATACTGCCTTGGAAAAAGGTCGCAAGATCCCGGGTGACCTGGGGATAGTTGGTTACGATAATATGCCCTATGGACAAGTTTACTATCCCCGGTTAACAACGATCAATACTGATCTGGATGAGTTGTGCATCACCGCTTTCGACATCATCATTCGCTTAATCCAAAATCCCCTTGAAAAACCCAAACCAACAACTACAGTCTTGTCCGTTGACCTCATAGAAAGGAAAACCCATTACTATGAAGCACAAAATCAGTAAAGTATTTTTCTCTATCCTCTTTGTATTATCGTTTAGTTTTTCTGAAGATAAATCGATTAAAGACCAATTTATTTCTGATCTTTTGGAGAAAATGACATTAGAAGAAAAAATTGGCCAGATGAACCAGTACTCTAGTTTTTTTGACCTAACTGGTCCGCCGCCGACAGATGATGGTGGAAAAAGTAAATATGATCAAATTCGCTCGGGTCTGGTTGGTTCTATGTTAAATGTAAGAGGTGCAAAAGATGTGCGAGCCATGCAGGAACTGGCTGTTAATAACTCACGATTGGGTATTCCATTGATTTTTGGCATTGACGTTATCCATGGTTTTAAGGCAATCGCACCGATTCCTCTGGCTGAAAGCGCCAGCTGGGATCTAGAAGCGATTGAAGCATCGGCTCGTATGGCTGCGACAGAAGCAGCTGCAGCCGGCATTAACTGGACTTTTTCACCCATGGTGGACATATCCCGGGATGCCCGCTGGGGCCGGGTAATGGAAGGTGGCGGGGAAGATCCGTACTTAGGCAGCAAAATTGCTGCTGCCCGAGTCACCGGTTTTCAAGGATCTGACCTAAGTGCCACAAATACTATAGCTGCATGTGCTAAACATTTTGCTGCATATGGATTTGCTGAAGCCGGCCGGGATTATAATACTGCAGATATTGGCACATCAACGCTACACAATATTATTCTGCCACCGTTTAAAGCTGCCTCCGCTGCGGGAGTAAAAACATTTATGAATTCATTTAACGAATTGAACGGTATACCTGCCACTGGCAATTCGTATCTGCAAAGGGATATCCTAAAAGGAGAATGGGGCTTCACCGGTTTTGTAGTATCAGACTGGGGCTCTATTGATCAAATGATAAAACACGGTTATGCCCAAGACGGGATAGACGCAGCGAACATCGCTGTACATGCCGGCTCCGATATGGATATGGAGTCATATCATTATATCAGGTACTTAGCAAACCTGGTGAATGAAAATAAGGTAGATGTCCGGTTAATCGATGAAGCAGTAAAAAGAATATTAACTGTGAAATATGAACTTGGACTGTTTGACGATCCCTACCTGTATTGTGATGAAAACCGAGAGAAAGACAATACTTATACCAAAGATAACCTGGCAGTAGTTTTGGATATGGCCAGGAAATCCATTGTGTTGTTAAAAAATGATAAAAATATCCTGCCGCTGGAAAAAAAAGGTCAACGAATAGCCTTAATTGGTCCCTTGGCAAATGATAAGAACAGTCCTTTAGGAAGCTGGAGGGCAGCAGCAGACGATAACACCGCTGTATCTGTATTGGAGGGTATGAAAGCGTATAATAAAAATAAGATCAAGTACAGAAAAGGTGTGGATCTGACAATTGGTGAAACGTCTTTCGTCCAGGAAGTCAAAATCAATGAAACCGATCGAAAAGGCATGAGAGAGGCAGTAAACATTGCCAAAAGATCAGATATAGTAGTGCTGGTGTTAGGTGAGCATGGCTTTCAATCAGGTGAAGGACGCAGCAGGGCAGTGCTTGATTTACCAGGAATGCAACAGGAATTGATGGAAAAAATTTACGCTGTAAATAAAAATATTGTTCTGGTCTTGATGAATGGCCGACCTTTGGCTATACACTGGGCCGATGAACATATACCTGCAATTGTGGAAGGTTGGCACCTAGGATCGCAAAGCGGGCACGCTATTGCTGAGGTTTTGTATGGCGATTATAATCCCAGTGGAAAACTGCCCATGACCTTTCCACGCAGCGTGGGACAAGTTCCCATTTTTTATAACCATAAGAATACCGGTCGACCCGATCCCATTGAAATGGTATTTTGGTCACACTATATTGATGAATCAAACGACCCATTGTATTCTTTTGGTTATGGATTGAGCTATACTTCATTTACATACTCAAACCTGGATGTACAAATTTCAAAAGGTGAAAACAAAGTCACAATTAATGTCACGGTAACAAATTCCGGTGAAAGGTTTGGGGAAGAAGTTGTCCAGTTATATTTGAGGGATCTTGTTGCCAGCGTTACCCGACCAATAAAAGAATTAAGAGGGTTTCAAAAAATAGCGCTTGACCCCTATCAGCAAAAAGTAGTTACATTTGACCTAACACAAGACGATTTCAGTTTTTATGATAATCATGGCAAACTGATATTCGAACCGGGCGATTTTACTATCATGGTCGGCGGAAATTCAGAGGAAGGCCTGAAACAGTCATTCGAGCTGTAAATAGTTGAGCACATTTAATAGAGACAAAGATTCGAAATTATTTTCCAATCATTTTACTTTTCCTCGCATCATTTCTTCCAGGTCAGGGAGTCGTAATCAATGAATTTATGTCTTCCAACGGTTCAACGATTTATGACGAAGACGGGGACACGCCAGACTGGATAGAGCTGTATAATAGCGGAGCCAATACCATTAACCTGAACGGATATGGTATTACAGATAATCCATCAAATCCTTTTCAGTGGATATTCCCTAATATTGAAATGTCCCCAGAGGATCACCTGCTTTTGTTTGCATCGGAAAAAGACCGCCAGGATTGGGTGCCTCACTGGGAAACCATTATTGACCGGGGTGACATTTGGAAATATTTCATAGGGAATTTTGAACCTCCAGATAATTGGAATCAACTAGATTATAATGATGGGGGGTGGTTAAACGGACCCAGTGGTTTCGGTTACGATGACAACGACGATGCGACCATAGTTGAGCCTGTTTTATCCCTTTATGTTCGGCGCGAGTTCAATGTTAGTAATATTGAATCAATCCTGAAAATAGCCTTACACATTGACTATGATGATGCCTTTGTAGCCTACATTAATGGCAATGAAATAGCCCGCTCTAATATTGGTACTCCGGGTGTTCCAGCGCTCTACAACCAAGGGGCTGATTCCTGGCGTGAAGCAGAAATGTATCAAGGCGGTGATCCAGGTGAATACATGATCAATTCAGTCCAATCATTATTGCAAAATGGAACTAATGTAATCGCAATTCAGGTACATAATTTTAATCTTGAATCATCGGACCTTACATTGATTCCGTTTTTAACACTGGGGATGGTTAGTCCCCCGGAAAATGCTGTTGGTTTGTCTGATGAGTTGAACATTCGTAATGTATTGATGCATACAAATTTCAAAATTTCTCCTTCAGGAGAAACACTTACGCTTTCAAACTCTACAGGAACAGTTCTGGATTCAATAACCTCAGAAGTTATGTTATCGGATATTTCACGAGGACGCCAACCGGACGGGGGATCCGATTGGTTATTTTTTAATAAACCTACTCCCGGGTTACCAAATAATACTCCCGGATATCCCGGTGTAATGGAATCACCAACCGTATCACAAGCCGGTGATCCTTTTTCAAATCCAGGTTATGTTGCACTCGAATCGGAGATACCGGGTGCTATTATATATTATACACTGGATGGAACTTATCCTGGTAGTTTTGCAACACCATATACGGCTCCAATTTACGTTTCAAGAAATATGGTTATCAGGGCAGTCGCCACCAAACCAGGTTGGTTAAACAGCCAACCAATCACACATTCATATCTGTTTGACTATGATGGCAAATTACCCGTTGTTTCATTATCCACAAATCCGGAACATTTTTGGGATAATGATTCCGGGATTTATGTTATGGGTTCTAACGCATCTTCTGAATTCCCCTATTTTGGAGCCAATTTCTGGGAGGATTGGGAACGTCCAATACATATTGAAATGTTCGAACCAAATGGTGATTTGGGATTCAGTATTGATGGTGGTGTAAAGATATGTGGGAATTACTCAAGGGCTAATCCACAGAAATCTTTAGCTATATTTGCACGAAGGATCTATGGCTACTCTGAAATTGATTATCAAATTTTCCCTGACAAAAATATTGATCAGTTTGAGGCTATCGTGTTGCGAAATTCAGGTAATGATTGGGGAATTTCTCATATTAGAGATGGATTGGTATCAAAAATTGCCGCTGAAGCAGGTGTGGCTGCCCAGGCCTACCGCCCCACCGTTGTTTACCTGAATGGTGAATATTGGGGTATCCTTAACATGCGGGAAAAAATAAATGAACATTTTCTTGCATCACATTACGCTGTCGATGCTAATAATATTGATTTTATGGAAAGTGAAAATACTGTGATCCAGGGGGACGGGAGTGATTATACTGACCTGATAAATTTCTTAAAAGATAACGATATGTCAGCCCCCGAGAACTACAGTGTAATCAGCAATGCAATAGACATTGATAATTATATCAGATATATCGTCACACAAATATACATTGATAACTGGGATTGGCCTGGTAATAACGTGAAATATTGGCGTCCAAAAACTGATGAGGGAAGCTGGCGTTGGATATTATTTGATGCTGATTTTGCATTTGGACTTTTCACTCCAAATAACTACGCCCATAATATGATTGAATTTGCAACGAATCCTGATGGTCCATCAGAAACAATTTGGGGCTGGGATCCCTGGTGGCCTAATCCACCCTGGTCAACATTTCTGTTAAGAACATTACTTGAGAATGAATCTTTCAGGAATAATTTTATTAATCAGTTTGCTGACATGCTAAATACAACGTTTCAGCCGAATAAGATATTGGAAACTGTGGATGAAATTACTGATCTATTAGCAGACGAGATGGAAGATCACACCGCACGGTGGGATGGTGATGTATCGACGTGGAATAATAATATAAATAGCCTTAAGAATTTCGTGTTCATGCGTAATATCTTTGTCTGGGCAAACTTGAAATCATATTTGAATATACCAGGGACATACCAGATATTTTTGGACCAGTTAAGCGGAGGTGGATCGATCAATGTTAATTCAATATCAATCAGTGAATTCCCCTGGCAGGGAATGTATTGTGATCTAATCCCGATTCAATTAACAGCGGTGCCTGATCCGGGGTACCGATTTGTGGGATGGGAAGGGCTTGACTCAACTAACAGTTCGATTATTCTGACTACCGCTGATAATACTACCATAACTGCAATTTTTGAAAAGGCAAGCGGTGATCCGACCGCAGTTGTGATCAATGAAATAAATTATAATTCTGCTCCCGGTTTTGAAGTAAACGATTGGATTGAACTTGTCAATAATACCGGTTTCACCATGGATTTATCGGGATGGCAATTGAAAGATTCGGATGACGCCCACATATTTGTAATCCCGGAACAAACCACAATTGAAGATGGGAATTTTATCGTGATTGCGGAAGATGCTACTAATTTTAATGATTATTTTCCCGATGCCGAACCCGTGATAGGCAACTTCGATTTTGGGTTTAGCGGTGGTGGTGAAGAGGTCAGGCTGTTCAATGCAAATAACGATCTTATTGATCACGTCATCTACGATGATGATCCTCCATGGCCAACTGAATCGGACGGGGAAGGACCTACACTAGAATTAATTAATCCCGACTTGGATAATGCCATGGTGGAAAGTTGGTCAGCTTCAGACGGGTATGGTTCGCCGGGAGCCATCAATTCATCATACCTGACAACTGAGGAGGAAGAGTTAATTCCAACAGATTTTGTTGTAAATACTAATTTCCCAAATCCGTTTAATTCCAGAACAACCATAAGTTATGAATTACCGGACAACTGTCTTGTCAGTATTGTTATTTATGATGTATTAGGGCGAAAAGTAAAATCATTAGTTAAGCAAAATCAATCCATTGGAATAAAGTCTGTTATGTGGGATGCAACCAATGATAACGGCCAACCGGTTGCTACCGGAGTATATTTTTATTCTGTCCGGGCCGGGGAGTCTATAAAAACGAAAAAAATGATATTGCTTAAATAGCTCACTTTTAACGGGACATGTCTTGTCTTGATTAGGTGCGGGCGATATATGTAGTGTAAATTTTCCGAGAGAATACACAATGATTAAATTGAGCATTAGAATTAGTAATATACTTGCGTTTATCTTTTCGATAACCATCCTCCGGCCCCAGGACCACTGGGAAACGGCTGTTTATGCCGGGAACAATTGGTCTTATATCGTGCCGAGAGCGGAACTACCCGCAAACTGGCACAGCCAGGGTTTTGATGATTCAGCCTGGCTCACCGGCTCCGGTGGATTTGGTTACGGCGACGGCGACGACGCAACGGAGGTCTATCCGGCTCTATCAGTCTACATGAGGACGGTCTTTACGGCAACAAATCCTGCAAATCTTATTCGTGCCATCCTACACGCCGATTATGACGATGGTTTTGTCGCCTACCTGAATGGCACCGAGATTGGCCGCTCGATTAATTTGGGTGAGCTAGGAACATTTGTGGCATTTGATGGAACGCCCAACATAGACCATGAGGCTCAACTTTATTCAGGCGGGAACCCTGAAGCTCATAATCTGGATTTCCAACAGTTGGACTCGATTTTAACATCAGGGGAGAATGTGCTTGCTGTCCAAGTTCATAATGTGAGTACAACGTCTTCCGACATGTCCGGCAATTTTTTTCTATCCTTCGGCATTTCTGACGAATCCACCTATTATGGTCCTACACCTTCCTGGTTCAAGCAGCCATTTGGTTCCAACCTTCCCATCGTTGTGATCGATACATATGGACAAAATATATTGAATTATCCTCGAATTATCTGCCATATGGGAATTATCGATAACGACACAACGGCCAATAGCATCGGGGACAATTTCAATGGTTATGACGGAATGATCAATATTGAGATCCGTGGGTCATCATCACAGATGTATCCGAAAAAACAGTACGCCCTGGAAACACAAGATATTGCCGGTGAAAACCTGAACGTTTCTATCCTGGGTATGCCCAGTGAAAACGACTGGATACTCTACGCCCCCTACAGTGATAAATCGCTCTTGCGGAATTATCTTGCCTACAACCTTGCGCTGGAAATGGGACGATATGCCAGCCGTACCCGATTCTGCGAAGTTGTGATCAACGGTGATTACAAAGGACTTTACGTTTTCATGGAAAAAATCAAACAGGATAATAACCGGGTCAATATCTCCAAGCTGGAACCCACTGAAGTATCCGGTGATGACCTGACGGGCGGATATATCCTGAAAGTGGATAAATGGGATGGCGAAAATAACGATGGCTGGTTTTCCGAACCGCCGCTGCCGGGATACGAAGGCTCATGGTATCAGTATCACTATCCTAAACCGGATGACATTGCTCCGGAGCAGCGAAATTATATCATTCATTATATGACTAATTTTGAAAACATGATGGCAAGTGATATTTATAACCACCCGGTTTCTGGGTATTATGATCGTGTCAACCTTGAATCATTTGTCGATGTATCAATCTTGAGTGAAATTTCGAAAAATGTGGATGCTTACCGTCTCAGCGCATATATGTACAAGGACAGGGATGATGAGGACGGTCGACTCACCATGGGGCCAATCTGGGATTATAATCTTGCCTTCGGTAATGCCGATTATTACGATGGAGGGAATCCCGCCGGGTGGCAGATGGATGTTGAATTGGGTGAGGATATATTCAAAATTCCTTTCTGGTGGTTCCGGATCTGGGATGACGACACCTTCAAGGAGGCGTTTTTCCAGCGTTGGCAGGAACTACGTCAATCGGTATTTTCCGATGAACACATTATGAGTATGATCGATTCCGCTGCCATCCTTATTGCTGACGCCCGAGTGCGCAACTTCCAGCGCTGGCCGATACTGGACCAGTATATCTGGCCGAATGCTTATGTGGGTGGAACCTATGCCAATGAACTAATTTACTTGAAAGACTGGATTTCCAACCGCCTGGTCTGGATGGATGGGCAAGCCGGATTGGCCATTGTTTCTGAATCATTACCAATATCATTCAGGCTCGATCCTGCCTACCCCAATCCGTTTAACCCGATAACCACGATTCCATATAATCTGCCAGAACATTCACACGTAACTATTAAGATTTATGATTTGGTTGGCAGAAAAGTAAAAACACTTGTCAATCAAAACCTTGAAACTGGATATAAGTCAGTAATCTGGAACGCAACCAATGATCATGGCATACCTGTGAGTGCAGGTGTTTATCTCTACCAAGTCAGAGTTGGGGATTTTGTACAAACAAAGAAGATAGTGTTACTAAAGTAGGATTACTGGAAAGTTGTAATTCGGGTAACCGATTTACAGTATACGGAATTGATAAATACTTTGATTGGTTATTATTCCTTTAACCTTACCGTTCCGAATACCACCGGTGTCTGGTATGAATTATCTCGCTTTGCCCACCAGGCTAACTTCCCATTTCTGGTGTTACCGTCATTATCATTTATATGAACATCTAAACCCAGATAATCGTGTGGCCTGCCGGACTTGGTGATATTTTTCCAGGGTAGAGAAATTTCCATCTGATAACCATCGGGTACTCTAGCCTGCGAGCACTTGACTTCAGATATGTCAGCGCCGATAGCTGAGGTGATGGTGCTTTCATCGACTACAAACCGCAGTTGGTATTCATCTTCCCCGTAAAATGTAGATTTGCTGTTATCAGCATCCAGGTATATTTCAATACCGTCTTTAAGATAGTCAATGGATGCATTGGTGCTGATATGGTCGTCAAAGACACGGATAAAAAAGTATATATTATCCGTATCAAAACAAACCGAGAACCAGCCCCCCAAATCTTCAAGTGATTCGCGATTCCCAACAATGATATTGTTTAAATCTATTCTCTGTTTATCCTCCCAGAAATTTTCTGTACTAGCGTTAATGTCCGGTTTGATTGTTACGCGGTCAGCAACAAAACCGTCAAAAGGTTTTACCGTAATGTAGGCCGTTTCGCTTTGGATGATTCCCTTTTCATTAGAGATTATAACGTAATAATTCCCCATTTGCTCATCCGTTGGAAATTGATGAAGAAATAACTGAAAACTATCGGCACCGAACAATAGCTTTCCATTGCGGTACCATTGGTATTTCAAGGGATAACCATTTGCTTTCACCTGCATAACGGCGCCAAAACCAGTTTGGATTTCCATGTTCGCCGGCTGTTGCACTATGGCCGGTTTCTTCGTACCAATTTTTTGTAGATAATCGATCGGATCTAGTGGATAAAGTGATTTAACCATACCCGGGAGAAAATCACAATATTTGGTCCTAGTTTTGCGAGCCTGATCAAAAAGCCATCTACTGGCTTGTTGTTTTGAAGGCTTACTCCCATTGCCGTTCCAGTAATCTAATATCTGATTAAATCCGTTTGTTCGCCGAATACTCCAGGGTTGGCGGCTCAACTCGAATTTCTTATGAGTCCACCAATTCCAGCCGATGTTAGCCTGTTCCAAAAAAACAGATGAGCGCTTATAAAGCTCCCAAGGTGGGTCCTGCTCTCCAGTTTCACCGTGCCACAATGGAATATCATATCGTACCCTCAAATCATCCCAACGCTGGATTCCATTCTGACTATTGCTGGGTGGATAGGAATGGAATGCAATCACCAGGTGTGGATCCCAATCTATTGGCTCAAGCATTGTAAAATTTTGTGCCCAGTCATCTCCTTCGACAAAGATTATTCCCAGAGGATCAGTCTCACGAATAACATGTGTTAGGCTTATGTATAATTCTCGCAACAATCCTATATCAACTCCTGGATATCGGCCTAATAGCGGTTCATTCAACAGATCATAGCCTACGATGCATTTATATTCTCTGTAACGCTTGGTGATTTTATCCCACAAATCCATTGTGAGAGGCCAATAACGCTCTTTTTCAGTCCACAGCCGTGCCGTCCCATCACTGTCTGATATATTTGCCGCATTCTGGCCACCCGGTGCGCCATGAAGATCCCAGATGATCCCCATTTCGATTTCTTCACACCAATTTACCAGATTATCCAGATACCGGAAGTTATCTTCGTTATAATTAAATGGAGCTGCTTCTGGTTGGTTTTCCCGTGGTTGTAACATAGAAGCAAGCAGTGGGATTCGAAGTGTATTGACTCCCCATGATTTCATAATCTCAATGTCAGATCGGGTGACAAAATTCTCATAATATAGCTTCCAAAATTTATATGCAGCATCTGCGCCAATAAGATCTTCAATAGCCGCTTCAAATTGACGTGGACGATCCAGTTTACGAATTCCCCACATATAACCTTCCGGGAGCAACCAGCCACCCAGTCCAATCCCCCGAAGTTGAACGATTTCTGAGTTGGTTCTATTAACGATGTTCTGGCCGTTAGTAGTATAATATGCATTTCCTACAGATATTATTAAAAATAAAAACAGTAATGATTTAGTTAGAATTGTTTTGGTCATATATGTGCATCTTAATCTTGCTGGGTCATGGAACTGAAACTAGGCAAAATGAGAACAAAAAAAATCACTCAATTTTGCAATTGGATATAACCTGAAAAAGTATAATAATTGCTTAAGGGATACGGATGGGATACCGTTGACAGAAAGAAGGTATTTCTAAACATAGAAAAGGATATTATCTCTGTTTTATTAATGCGGTGTAGAATAGAATTGTGTTCATCTGATACGTATGTAACCTACATTTTGAAAGTTGTCCTTTCACCATTGTTTGGACAACATGTTAAGTTAGTGTTTTAAAATTAAGTTGAAATCCATGTTAAGACAAGATACATACCGACGGTAATTCCAAATATTCCAATTGAAACTTTCTTCGCCTGAGACCAGGGAGTCATATCCACCGGCGCAGGATCTCTTTCATCGCTCATAGCGATTTCTTCGACCGTTTTTGGTTTGAAATACCCAATGATTAACATTACCATAATCGAAGCAATGAAACTGATGAAATAGCCATGTAGCCAATGCAGATCACCATCAGTATTCGCAAAAAATGTTGGAACGTCTCTGATGTTCACAAAAGTAAAAAATGAATAACACACAATTCCTACGATCATCCCGATCTTAGCGGCAATGGCCGGCACATGTTTAGTGGAAATACCCAATAGAAAGATTCCGATTATCGGTACGCTGTATAGCCCATTTACTTTTTGCAGGTATTCAAAAATTGACTGCATTTGGTTCAGCATGGGTGCTATCAAAATAGAAGCGACTGCCAGTCCTATCCCGAATTTTTTCCCAATGGAAACGATTTTTTCTCCACTAGCGCTGGGATTAATATATCCTTTATAAAACTGAAGGGAAAAAAGTGTGGATGCGCTATTCAAGGCTGAATTAAATGAACTCAGGATTGCCCCCATCAAAACAGCTGCGAATAAGCCAAGAGACCAATCCGGTAATACGTGTCGGACAATCGCTCCGTACACTTGATCCTGTTTATCAATTACTAGATCAGTCATGTGAAGTGCAATGATTCCGGGAAGACACAGCATAATCGGACCCACCAATTTCATCGCCGATGCAAAAAGCACACCTTTTTGTCCTTCTGCTAAACTTTTGGCTGCCATTGCCCGTTGTACAATTACCTGATTTGTTGACCAGTAAAATACCTGAATAAACATCATACCCGTGAACAGTGTGGGCCAGGGAACTGATACGACATTCCCGTTGGCGTTTGTTTGGGCGAATACAGCGAGATATTCGGAATTTGTATTTACCAACTTGGTAATACCACTAAAAAAGGAACCATCACCAAGGGCAATCAAAGCTAAAACCGGGATTGTTAGACCACCGATTAATAGCCCGATTCCATTCATTGTATCACTGACAGCTACAGATTTCAACCCACCAAAAATCGCATATGAACTGCCTAAAATTCCAATGGTAGCCACTACAAACCATAGTGGCAGGTTAAGATCAAACATTCCGATTAACGCCAGGGAACCGGTATAAAGTACTACTGGCAGCAGAACGGTAACATAGCCAAACAGGAAGAGACCCGAAACCATGGAACGGGTTGTTTTATCAAAACGTTTTTCTAGAAACGCCGGTGTGGTCGTAAATCCGCTAGCCAAATACCGTGGTAAAAAGACTAACGCCGTAGCAATCATTGCGAAAGCAGCCAAAGCTTCCCAAGCAATGCCCACCAATGCTTTGTCTCCAAAAACGGCACCGTTTAAACCGACCAATTGTTCTGTTGAAAGATTGGTCAGTAAAAGTGATCCAGCAACAACTGGCCAGGTTAAAGCACGACCACCAATGAAATATTCCTCAGTTGCATTATGTGATTTTTTCATCCGATGGACAATTCTGTATGTAAAAGCAGCCACCGCACCAGTTGCTAAAATAAATGAAATAATTGAAATCATATTGATTAATCCTCATGTACCTATTTGATGTTCAGTTTCATAATTGTGTTTTGATTTTCTCATCATATTAACCTGTCCCCGTTGATTTGGCCCAGTAGTAGAGTTCGAGTTTATGGGGTTATAGTCCATTTTCAACTGTTCATTCTAAGCTGGTTTTGCTGATTAATCAAAATTGATTTTGTGACACTTTTGTCTGATACTGGACGATATTGTTCATGACTACTACTGAGTTATTGTTGGATAATGATCGCTGTAACCGATCCGCAATTACTTTTATTATCAACAATGATACAAAAAATCAACCGCACAATTTGCAGGCGTTACCCATATACAACCCTACCCCCTGTGTTTTCCGATCGGGTTTTCGGTTTTTCGCTGAGTAGAAAAATTGAGTGTAGTTGAGTCATTAATTCCTATCCGGTATCCCGTTCGGTATCCCGTTTCAGTACATAATATCTGATAGAATCTGATAGGTTATATGAAATTTGGATAAAATGATGACTTCACAACGTGAAAGGAACAGGTAAAATATGGGTTCAAGTTAAAAATGGCTTGAGTTATCAATTTCAATTATTAGTAAGAAAAAGCAGGAACGGCGGAATATAAATCATTGTTCAGTATTTTTTTAGTGAGTGGTAAAAAAATATTCGGTAAATTTCCTGTGGTTAAAATAACACCAAATATTGACGTGAATACATTTTAGGAGATTGAAGTCACAAAGAATTATTTTCTCAAAAAATAATAAAAATATTTTTATTATAGGATAATGTTATCTTATATTCCAGATAGTAATTCTAATGTTAATATTAACATTGGTTAAATAAGGAAAAAGATTATTTCAAAAACAAAAGTACGGAGTACAAAATGAAAAACATAATAAGCCCAATATTTGTATTATTACTCATTGGGTTAATGATCACATCTTGCGAAGATGATAAAAATACAGACCCAGTCACTGATTTAACTGTTGCAACAGTCACTACAGCACCGACTCTTGATGGCAACGGCAGTGATGCTGCATGGGATAATGCTGATGAGTTGGTTGTTACAGTTGGATTAGACGCCAGTCATGCAAACGCTTTTGGTGAAATAGATGTTAATTTAACCGCAGTAACTGACGGTGATAATTTATACATTAGAGCATCATGGGCGGATGCAACTGAAAGTATAGATAAAAAACAATGGGAATATGAAAATGGTGCCTGGTCACAATCTGGGAATGAAGACAGAATGTTTTTCTTCTTTGATATGGGACAGAATGGCACGGAGGGCGCCGATTGTGCCTCTATGTGTCATGTAGCGGATGGTAAAATGTGGACATCCACCGGTGTTGTTGATCAATGGCATTGGAAAGCTCACCGCACAGCACCTATTCACCATGCGGATGATAAACACATCAACAATGATTACTTAGAAAGTGACGGAGTTACTGTTGCTCATGATGGTGGACAACATGGCGATTCCAAAACCAAAGGCTTGTACCATGATAATATAGATGCCGGTCTTCCAATTTACTCCGGCCCAATCACAGATGGTCATTATCTGATACTTCCAACCGGAGAAACTGCAGATTCATATTTTACTGCTTTTGATAGCAGCACAGTATCAACCAGTTCACTGATTCCTGGTTATTGGTTAGATGAAAATGCTGATGGCAGCCGGGCCGATGTTAACGCTTATTCCGCGTATAGCAATGGTACATGGACGGTTGAATTCAGTCGCGCACTGAATACAGGTAACGATGATGATGTCGTATTTGGCAGTGGTGATATCCAGATGGTAATCGCAATCACTGATAACGCAGGCGGCGATCATAGCGGATCAGCGCCGTTTTACATTAAATTCTAATTCAGAATAATAAAACTGGGGTGGTTTTCCACCCCAGTTTTTTTTTATTTTAAAAGCCAATTAAATACATTAATCAAGTTATTAGAAGGAGATTCCTGTGAAAAATATTTCAATCCTTAGCGTATTGGTGATAACAACATTGCTTTTTGCTGATGATAATACGGATAAAACAAATATTTATGCCGGCGTTAGACGATGTAAAGTATGTCATGAAGCAGAAGATATGGGGAATCAATATACAGTGTGGGAACACTCCAAGCATGCTATTGCTTATCAAACTTTATTAACAGAAGAATCAGCAAAAATAGCCAAAGAATGGAAGTTAAGTCTCCCGGCGAATGAATCACCTGAATGTTTAAAATGTCACGTAACAGGATATAATAATGCCGAAGCTGAATTCGGGAAAAAATTTAATAAAGAAGATGGTATTCAATGTGAAAGCTGCCACGGACCAGGTGAAAGTTATCGGAAAGAGGAAATCATGTGCGACCGGGAACTGTCTATAGCAGCTGGGCTTATTCTACCCAAACCGGAAGATTGTTTAACTTGTCATAATGAAGAAAGTCCAAAGTATAAAACTTTCACTTATGAAACTTATTATGCAAAAATGATTCATAAGAAAAATCCGGATTATAATTGTGTTTCTGAGGAAGAAGAAGACGAGGATTGGTAATTATAAAAATGAATAATTTTGCATCATTAAATATGAAAAACATTACAATAGTTTCTCTACTATTTATCGCCGGCGGGTGTTCTAATCAAAAAGATGTTGAACAACCTATCGCTTATAACCATGCTATTCATGTCAATGAAGCAGGCTTAGAATGCACGGATTGTCATTCTGGAGCGGCAAATAAAATTCGAGCCACCTTACCTTCCATTAAAAAGTGTAAATCGTGCCACTCAGAAATGCAGGGGGAAAGCATCGCTGAAACACTGGTAGTAAAAGCGGTGAGCAATAAAGAAGAAATCCCTTGGAGGAGAATATATCAACTCAAAGACCACGTATTTTTCTCACACCGTCGACATGTAACAGCAGGAAAATTATCTTGCGAATTGTGCCACGGAAAGGTAGAAGAATTGGTAACGCCACCCACTCAGCCATTGATTCCAATATCAATGGATAATTGCATTAAATGCCACGATAGTAAATCAATATCAACCGATTGTATAAATTGTCATGTCTGAAAAAAAAGTAATAAGTAGAAGAAAATTTTTAAAAATATCCGGCCTGGCTTCCGGAGGCGCAGCCATTGGTACTGCAGTTTTTTCACAAGCGCTGGGAATGTCGGAAAAAGCGATTAATGTTCTACAGAATGGACCCGGAAAAGAATCTTGGCGGGTCACCGCATGCCGGCTATGTCCCGGCGGCTGTAGCCTGTCTGTAAAAAGGATTGATGGTATTCCCGTCAGTCTCAAAGGAAATCCACTTTCACCTATCAATAGGGGTGGAACGTGTCCTGCGGCATATGCGAATCTTGAATTACTTTATCATCCTGATCGATATACCGAACCACTTGTCCGTCCCAATGGCGATAAGAATAAGGACACGGTTTCTGATTCTTGGGAGAATGTTCTTAACGATATAACAGAATCTTTCAATTCTTTAATTGATGATAATCAATTAAAGAAAATAGCGATTATTAATGGTGATGATTCGCCGATTATGAAAGAAGCTTGGAGGAATTTTTCCAATTGGATTGGAACACCGCATTATTTCCAGGAAAAGTACTCTGGGGACTTTTCTAACTCTTCTTATATTACACAAGGAATGTTTTGTGCCCCGAAATACGATTTAATGAATTCGGACTGTATCATTAGTCTCGGTGCAAATTTCCTTGAGGAAGGGGCTCCTGTACATTTTAACCAAATGTTGAGCCAATTTAAAGATGTAAAAAATATTCAACGTAATAAAATGGTTTATGTAGGACCCAGAGCAAATGCCACTGCTGCCAGTGCTCATAAGTGGCTTCCAATCAATCCGGACACCTGGGGAACTCTTGCCTTGGGAATTACTCACGTACTCATTGATGAACATTATATAGACTTGGATTATTATCGAAAAAATTCTCCTGACTTTTCTGACTGGGTTGATGAAAAGGGTCAGGAACATATTGGATTTGAAAATATCATTCGTTCTGAATTTCATCCTAAACTTGTAGAAGAAATTACAGGCATTTCTGAATCGGAACTTAATGAGTTGGTCGAGTTGATTCATAGCCGCCAAACTCCGGTGATTTTGTGTGGTTCTGAAGCATTAGAATCACCCAGAGGGGAACTCCATAACTGGGCTGTTCAATGCTTGAATTATCTCATTGGCAGCGTACAGCGCGCCGGGGGTTGTTTTTTTACGGATAATATTGATATCGAAAAATTGCATATTCAGGAATATACCGGCTCGGATATTCAAAACTATTTTATGTCTAATGAAAACCATCCATTAGAAAAACCATCATTAGATACTTTTGCTAATAATATGTCAAGGGATTCACAGAATGTGATCGATTTGTTAATCATCAATAAAGCGAATCCGGTTTATTATGCTGAGGACAGAAAGAAATGGAATGCATTATTAAAACATATTCCAAGAGTAATATTCATTGGAGATATTCCAAACGAAACCAGTTATCATGCAGATATAGTTCTACCTGCCCATTCAGAATTTGAAAGTTGGGATTTGGTTGAAGATATCCCCGGTGTGGTCGCTGATGTGGCCGTCCTTCAAAGAGCCGTCATTGATCCCATGTATGGCACAAAAAGCAGTTATTCGATCCTGAAATCATTCGCCGATGGAATCAATAATAAAACGAATTCATTTTTAAAAGGAAATGATTCAAAATCCATTGTAAAAGAAAGACTAAAGAAAATTTATCAGCCTAAACGAGGCCAATTATTTACATCTCAAACAACGGATAAATGGAAAGAGATATATAACAATCATCCGAAAATAAAAATTTCCGATTCAGGAAAGAATTTCATGAAAGGGATGTTGAAAGCCGGTGGATGGTGGGATCCTTCTTCTATGGATCAAGCCGACTTAATGGAACATGGCAAAAACAGCAAGGTTCCATTTACTTTTCTAAAGACAATCCTTCAATCATTACAAGTTGAAGCGTCAGATGAAGCGCATTTTCTGAAAGAAATTTTGGCTTCTAAAGTATATCCAAAATATGCCAAAAAATATAATGCATCTGAGATATCAGGATTCCCTTTAACGTTAATGTCAGGATATCCCATCACCAATCCATATGGCAGGACTGTCTCTTCTCCAACCATGGTGGAAACAATGGGAATCGTCCGGGAAATATTTTGGGAAACTTGGGCGGAGATTAATCCTGAAACAGCAGAAAAATATCAGATCATTGATGGAATGATCATTCAATTGGATTCACCGGTGGGAAAAATTCATGTTCGGGCGAGAGTTAGACCGATCATTCATCCGGATGTTGTTTATGTTCCTTTGGGGCTTGGTAGGGATAATGTGGGAAGATTCACATCGAATAAAGGATCAGACCCTCGAGAATTGATGGTATCCCAACCAGAAAAATATTCCGGAAATACAATTTTATCCGGTACACCTGTTAAAATAACGTTGATTTAGGGAGTGAATTATGGCTAAATGGGGAATGGTCATCGACTTGAATAAATGCACAGGATGCGGATCCTGTGTCAATTCATGTCGAATGGAAAATAATGTCCCCAATGTTGGTGACAAGGCTGCACAGGCAGGACGCGCCATGGATTGGATGCAAATCATTACCGAGTATGAAGGTGAATACCCTAATGTTCGAATAACCCATATACCGAGACCTTGTTTTCAATGTGAAAACTCACCTTGTACAAAGGTATGTCCGGTACACGCCACTTACCAGAATGAGGATGGATTGGTAGGACAGGTATATCACCGTTGTATAGGATGCCGATTTTGTATGGCGGCCTGCCCATATTCGGCCAAAACATTTAATTACAGTAAACCCAATATTCCGGAAGCGTACGAGAATAATCTGAATCCGGATGTTTCTCGTAGAATGAAAGGTGTGGTCGAAAAGTGCAGTTTCTGCTCCCATCGGTTAATTAAAGCAAAAGATGAAGCTCGTTTTGAGGGGAGAGACATGCGTGAGGAAGACTACCAGCCGGCTTGTGTGGAATCTTGTCCAACAGATGCCATTACATTTGGTGACCTGGAGAATACGGATCATCAGGTTCATGAATTAAAGCACTCAAACCGGGCATTCAGGTTGGAAGAAGAATTGGGAACTGAACCAAAAGTCTATTATCTAACAAAGGAAGATAGATAATGAATGAACTACGCAAAGACCCGGATTATGCCCTTTATCGACCCATACTAGTCAGTGACCGTCGGTTTTATTGGGCGGTAGGCTTCTTATCTGTTGTTATTGTTTGGGCATTGTATATGTATATACAGCAATTGATCAACGGGCTTGAAGTCACTGGAATGAACAATACGGTAACCTGGGGATTTTATATTATCAATTTTGTTTTCTTTATCGGTATCAGCCATGCCGGGACGCTTATTTCAGCTATATTGAGACTGTCCCAGGCAGAATGGCGCCGACCCATTACCAGAATGGCGGAAGTGATTACTGCCATTGTGTTAATGATTGGTGGTTTGCATCCTATTCTTGATTTAGGCCGACCTGACCGCGTTTTAAACGTTTTTTATTACGGAAGACTCCAATCTCCCCTATTATGGGATGTAACTGCAATTTCACTCTATTTCACTGCCAGTACGGTTTATCTTTTTGTCCCCATGATTCCGGATATTGCTCTACTTCGGGACCGGACCAATACAAAATTAAAATGGCTTTATACATTTCTGAGTTGGGGATACAGAGGAACAGATAAACAAAAACACATATTGGAAAGAGCCATTTCTATTCTGATGGTTGCTGTTATCCCGATTGCTGTAAGCGTGCATACAGTTATTTCTTACATCTTTTCAATGACGCTCCAGTCCGGCTGGCATAGTACCATTTTTGGTCCTTATTTTGTGACAGGTGCCATATTTTCCGGAACAGCTACTTTGCTTGTGGTGATGATTTTCTTCCGAAAGTTTTTTCATTTGGAAAATTATTTAAAAGAAATTCATTTTCAATACATGGGACTCCTGCTTCTTGTGTTCTCACTATTTTGGACTTATTTCACGTTTAGCGAATATCTCACAGGTGTCTATGGTAACGAGCCACAGGAGATGAATGTTATTCTATACAAATTTACGGGACCTTATGCCCCTTATTTCTGGGCAATGGTTGTCTGCAATTTTGTGGTTCCTGTGATCGTGCTATCATTTAAGAAACTAAAAAAGATCCCGGGCATTTTATTTGCTTCAATTTGTGTCATAATCGGCATGTGGTTAGAACGTCTTACCATTATTGTTCCCTCTTTATCCAATCCACGTTTACCTATCATTAGTGAGCCATATATTCCTTCCATGACAGAATGGGCATTATTTGCCGGTGGTGTGGCTGTCTTCTGTTTATTATTTCTGGTCTTCGCAAAAATATTCCCGGTCATATCCATTTGGGAAATTAAGGAAGGTAGAGCAGAAGGATTAGAGGAAGCAAAAGAGAGATTAGATTCTTATTTACCCAATCAGGTTATTCCCAGCAAGGAGGCGATATAATGGAAAAGAAAAAACGTGTAACACCTCTGTATATTTTATTTCTTCAGATATTAAGTATCTCCATTATTTGGCTGTTGTTCGTGGGTGTAAATTTCTGGATATTTAACCTCATTTCTCTATCCCAGTATTTACACGATGCACAAAACGCGACTTTGGTTATATCTCTCATAATACTTCCGTTGTTTGGATTGCTGGCATCCGTATTGACATATGTATTTATTGGATTGAGAAAAGGGAGACTAACTAATTAAATTTCCCAAACCAAAATGGTTTTGGCTAATGATGCTGTTGACGAGCCTTACTTATGGAGGCAAGTTTTACGGGTATCTCTCAACGAATACATACACATTTTCCCGCCAAAATCAGGATGATAGTACTTTGGTTCATACACGTTTATACCAATCTGTTTGGCTTCAGGGGAGGGATGTTCTTCTAAAAAATAGCCGATTAAATGTCTCCGGTGTATTTTATATGGACCCTGTAAACCCATTTCATTATGGAGATGAGGAAAATTCAACAAATGCTGATTATGTATTTCAAATTTATAACTTTAATTATTCGACTTCCTGGTTTTCAAAAAAATTAAATATTGTTTTAGGTCGTCAATTTCAATATTCAGTTTCTGACGCAGGTCGGCTGGACGGAATATCGACAGATTACTCATACCGAAAGATAAAAATGAAAGGATTTGCCGGGTTGTACGTCCCTGCGTCCGGCATGACAGAAAATCCATCTGATGATTATTTTTATGGCGGTGAAATTTCCTGGAAAAAATCGAAAGCGTTTGATTTAAAAATTGGTTATTCAGATAAATCACATTCTAGGGCTGATTATCATTCAAATTTGGTATTTAAGGACGTGAAAGTTCCGCCATCGATTCGTCAGCGGATTGGAATCCAAAGCCGTCTTACCAGAGGACAAGTGACCTTTTATGCCAGAACCCGGCATCAACTTCGTCCATTTGATTTAGACGACGTAACCATACAAACCACCTATCACGGGCGGGATGGCCAGAAAATACAAAATGTTGTTTTGGAGTATGATCTGCGTAAACCACGAATCCCGGATAATTCAATATTCTCTGTGTTTGATACATACTCTTCACAGGAAATATCTTTTAGAGGCCGATTATCACTTGTGAAACAATTTTCAGGATGGTTTAACGTTCGGAAAGTTCTATTCAATAATGATCAATCATCTATTATCTTATTCGGTACCGGAACACCCCTGTATCAGTTAGAGGTGATTTTTCAAGGTGGATATGGCGGCAGCTCTAATCGAGTAGTTGCCGGAATTCGGAAATCCATTAAAAAACTAAATATTGCAGGTCGAGTTTCTCTCGGGAATTACCGCCTGATTGAAGGACAGTGGAATGACTTATCCACGGTTACACTGTCAGGATCTTATCCGGTTTGGAACAAATTAGAAATCAATTCTGAACTTCATGTATTGAAAAATAAGTACTATACCAATGATACAAGACTCCAGTTGGGCATCAGGTACCGGTTATGAGAAGTCTAAATAGAATGATTTGTATGTTAATGGTATTTGGCAGTGTAGTCTATAGTGCTACATCAGATCCGATCATTCGATTTAGTCATGATCTGCACGTTGCAGATTTGGAATTAAAATGTACCAAATGTCATAATCCTAAAGTACTTAAAACAAGCATGAGTTCCGAAGACCTTATTTTGCCTACAGAAAAGCGGTGTCTCAAATGCCATAAGGTGTGGAAGAAAAAAGGGGAATGTCAAAATTGTCATTTGAAAGAACCTCCTTATGAAACTTTTCCTAAAGTAGAACGAATTTTTAAATTTCCACATAAGACTCACTGGATTGATCAAAAAATTGATTGTACGGTTTGCCATAGCGATATGGCGGGAGTTGACAACTATCCACCTATCCCTAAAATGGACGATTGTATCTCATGCCATGTAGAGAAACTTGCATCCGAAAATTGCTCCACATGCCATGATAATGTTGCTTCATTAAGGCCAAAGGATCATACAGCAGCCTGGATGACCGATCATGATATTTCAGCATTATCTAATGAATCTAACTGTCAAATGTGTCACTCCCAGGTCACTTGTGACAATTGCCATAGTGGAGCTTTGCTCGGATCAGATGATTTACCAAAAATGAATCCGGCCCCCGGTTATCGTCCAGGCATCATCGTCAATAAAATGATGTTAGAACGGAATCATTCCGTCGATTATGTTTATTCCCATGGTTTGGATGCCAGCACAAAAGCCAAAAACTGCAGTGTTTGCCATGAAGCACAAGAATTTTGTACTGCTTGTCATCAAAATGAGGACGAACAGATTATTAATAAACCCGACTTCCACGGTGGACTGGATTGGGGAGCAGTCATATATAAGGATGATACTGATTTTGCCAATGATATTACCGGTGGCATTCATGCTGAAATGGCCCGGAAAGATATTGAGCTTTGTCAATCATGCCACGATGTGGAAGGGGCAGATCCCACCTGTATCAGATGTCATACGGACAGAGATGGAATTCAAAATACAGACCCGAAGACCCATGCCACTGGTTTTATGAAAAATGTCCAGGGTGATTGGTGTACGGAACCGGTTTCCATGTGTTTTGTTTGTCATACTACTACTGAAACCAAAGGTGAAGGCTTTTGCGGATATTGTCATAATTAATATGAAAATAATTAACACATTAATCAGGTTATCTATGCTAATAATAATTAGCGGTTGTTCTGAATTAGATAAATCAATTCAGGAGCCACTTCCTGAGACGGTAACATATCATTCCCATATCAAAGCTATTCTGGACAGAAGTTGTGTCCGGTGTCATGGGGGATCCGAACAAATTGTACCGGATGTTAATTTTTCTTCTTATAGTGAAATTGAATTGCTAATAGGAACAGATGTTTCATCCAATCTCATTGTACCAGGAAATCAAAGTTCCGGTTTGCTGAGAAAGACGAAACCGGGTGGAAGTATGAATTTAAATCTTAATGATAACAGGGATTATGAATTAATCTACCAATGGATTGTCCGGGACGGTGCATTAGAGAATTAATCATTTATTTTACATCTCCATTCCATTATTTTACCCTGCAAAACGCAGGGTTTTTTAATTCACAAAATTTCTGTATTATTGCCTATGATGAAACAATTCGTATCACAAATCAAGTTAAAAAGAGTGGTATGAAAAATTCATACTTCTTTTTCTATTCGGAAGAATGACAGCTATCAAAAAAGTAATACAAATGATTTACTACGCAATACGATTGCTAATACTTGGAAGTCTATTATTATCACAGGAAGCGGCGTTCGTGGGTACAAACAGATGCAAAGCCTGTCATTCCAGCGAGAAAAAAGGGGCTCAGTACAAAATATGGAAAGAAACAAAACATGCTAAAGCGTTTGATGCTCTCTTAACAGAAAAGGCACGAAAAATAGGGATAGAAAAAGGGCTGAAATCTTCACCGGATAAAGCGCCGGAATGTCTTGAATGTCATACGGTTGGGTTTGGCGCAGGTGGTTATGAGGTGATGGATGAAAAATTCTGGTCACCTGCGGATGACGACAGAGCAGGGAAGAAAGCAGCCAAACGGATGGAAAACTTAAAAAATGTTGGCTGTGAAAATTGCCACGGTCCGGGGAGCGATTATAAAAAGAAGAAAAGGATGGAAGCTATTTTTGCTGGTGAAGTTGCTGGGGCGGAACATGGTTTGCTAAAAGTAACTGAAGCAACCTGTAAAAAATGTCATAATGAACGAAGCCCCTCTTACAAACCATTTGATTACGAGAGCCGTTTAAAAGAAATTGCTCATCCATTTCCTGATAGTATGAAATAATTATATATAACTCCGACATAGATTTTGCGTATAATATTCAACAATCTCACCATTTTAAAATGACCCCTCTTAAATTTTCTCCCATCCTTTGAAGTCTTCCCCATCGTGGGGAAGCCTGTCCGCCGCCTGTCTGCCGAAATGCAACGTAGGCAGGGAGCTTTAGCGTAGGAGGGATTTAGATGGGGATTAATAATTGGGGAGAAAGGCTGTGGTTTTTTCTTAATTTTTTCTCCTGCACTATTGCTAACGGGGG
>CAZBEY010000008.1:0-48889 GCA_964491015.1 uncultured bacterium
ATGAAGGAAGGACCAACACGTTGTATTTTCGCAGGTCCGTCCGGCGAACATCCATGAAATTCAAAAGGGTCGTTCTGGTTTGTAACCGGGAATCCAATAAATGCCAGACAGCTCCAAAACTGTATTGACTGATGGGAGGGCCTCCAATTAAAGCAATCCTCGCTGGTTGCAGCAGATTAACATCATTGCCACCGAGATCAGGACCCGATTCTGCTAATGCTGTTCCAATGCCAACAATGTCTATTCCGCTTTCTGAAGCAATATTGGAAAGTAATTCAACATTCAATTCCGGGTTAGACTGCTTGCGGATCAGTAAACTGCCGGCCGCATACGTTTGTCCTTCCATCTGCACCGGTTCCATCACAGCCCACAGCCTGATTTCATTTTCCATTAATCGGGATAGCGCAATGTAAATACCATCTTCAGCGCCGTCCACAATAAACCCATATTTTGCATCGGGATTAACTAAAGTGCCGGCACCGGATAAATGCTTATAAGGACTTAAATCGATGCGGGGTAAGGAAGTAGTATAGTAGCCGTCCAATCCAAAAGCCAGTGGTAGGGACCATGCTGTGACATCATAAAGAGTTGACTCATTATTTTTTAATACTTCACGGCGCTCTTTTTCCATGGATTTTGTATCCAGTCGAATATCAAAATTCAGGATATTTTGAATCAATGCTTTTAAAGGTTGATTTAACGGTATTATCAAGGAACCTCCCTGTAGGGTAGTATTTTTGACTTTCTTGTTTTTCGTTGTTTGAGCGGATGGTAATCGAATATCCATTTCAGAATAATAAACCTCAATGGATTGTCTATTCAGCGTTTCAGCAAAGGCATCCAAACGATCCGGATTATCCGATAATGGAAAAACAAATGCTTCTTTTGGATCACCGTCTACTGCATTTTTTCGTATTTGATAATAGTCATTCAACAGTTCTTTGCGATGAGATGCTGCCGTGGAAAGATTTGCCATGGAACTAATGAATTGATGATGAATAGCTTCCCGGAATGTGGTTTCAGATCCATCGGGACGTTTGATAAATTGTCCGGACGTCCGGGATTGTTCATACAATATTCCAACGACACCGGCATAAATTCCCCAAGAACTGCCATAGCCGGGATATATTTCCTCATTCCAATCCCGAGTATAATAACTCCAGCCGTACTGATTGAAAGCATCGGCTTGGTCTTCAGCAAATTGCTTCCACCATTTCCGGAGGGAGGGATGCATATAAGGATTATAAGGCTCACGAGGGGGATTGAACAAATAAGTATCATAAGCTCCCATTTCGTGGGCATCCACCACCAACTGAGGATTCCAATCTAAAATGGCCTGAACGATGCCTCTGCTCTCCGGATGTACGGTGGCAAACCAATCTCTGTTTAAGTCAAATAAATAGTGATTGGTACGACCCCAAGGCCACATGGCGCGATGGTTTAAGCTTTGAACATCCGGGTTGGGTATAACGCCGCCCCATTGCTGGTGCTGGGCCAATATTCTTGCCCTGCCGTCGGGGTTTTCCAGTGGATCAATGCAGACAATGACATTTTCAAGAATATTCTCCGTGATGGGATCAGTCCCGGTGGCGAGTTGGTAAGCTAAAAATAAAGCGGCATCCGTACTGGAAACCTCATCGCCGTGAATGGCATAGGCCATCCATGCTACAGCTGGTGTGGACTCAACCAATTTATCCACATTTTCTCTTTTTTTCAATGTCCGAGGGTCTGCCAGTTTATTTAGGCTTTTTCTGTGGAGGTCTAAATTGCTGTAGTTTTCTTTACTGGTAATGGCGAGATATATGAGTTCCCGTCCCTCGTAGGTTTGTCCGTAACTATATAATGCTACGTTTTCAACTGCAGCATCTAAATATTCAAAATAAGTTTTTACCTCCCAATGTCTTACTGGTCTGGAACCCAGTTCAAAACCGAAAAATTCGGATGGAGATTGGATTGTTTTATCATACCGGCCGTTTAAGAAAAAGGGCGTTTCATAATCTCCGAGACCCGGATGGTCATGGGTGCGCATCGCCTGACCAAAAATAAGGTTGATGAATAATAGCACAGTTATTTTATTCATAATTTGATCCTCTAATAGTTGAATAAATGTTGATAGTAAACGAGTATTAACAATTTCACTTTTTCATTTCTGGTTCTAAATCCACTCCCAATCCGTCAGCAATCCTGTTAATATAATTGAAATAACCAACGACCTGGGCTGCGTCACTTATGGCTCCTTGTGAAAACTCTAATTCTCCTAATTTTTTTACATCACTTTCTGTCATTTTACCGGGTGAAAGGGTCAATTTCTCTGCCCATTTACATAATGCTTTATCTTTTTTTGTCAACCCAGCAGTTCGCCAATCGTGCTTTAAATGCTCCGTCAATTCATTGTTATGGACTTCATCCCGGAAGTCTTCTCCATGAGATTCTGTTCAATAATGGCATTGATTAGTGCTTGAAACAACAGTTGCAAGCATTTCCCTTTGGGCACGGGATAAATCTGATTTCCCATACATGATGGTTAAATAGAGCCGGGTGGAATCCCTCAAAGCCCATGGACTTTTACTCATTACTTTTAAAATATTAGATACTCTACCCGATCGGATGATGCCTTTTTCGTACTCCTTTTTCAGGATTCCTTCAGCTTCTTCCGGTTTTAAAGTATCAATGTATGCCATGAAAATATCCTATTAAGTGACTAAAATGAATAAGTTAATCCCACTGAAATAGTGTGATCTTCCGGTTTATAAAAAACATCAGGTAACATCACATAATTGTCATCATCGGTTGTGTAACCCGAATCAATTGTACCATGTAAATCTTCGTATTCTATTAATGTTAAATATTCCCCATTTTCATCCACCGCATAGGCATAACTTTTTGCAATGTTATCCAGTTGATACTTTGAATCAAAATCGTAATTATAATTAATATCGAGGGTAAGAGCATCTTTAAATGTTTTAAAAGACAGGACCAATATGCTTTTTAATAAATATTTATCCATATCGTCTAAACGGGGTTTATAGTAAATCTGCCAATCAATGGTCATGGCGGGAGAATCGAAGGATCGTTTATATTTTGGGCGTAAGGAATGACGGGTGAGAGTGGCAGGGTCTTCGTTGATATATTTTTCTTCTTCAAACAATGCAGCATAACTAACGGAAAAATATGGCCCAAATCGATATTTTCCTCCGACCCCCACATTCGATCTTCGATCCAACGCACTTAAAGAATCAAATCCTATTTGAGCAAATATAAAAGGAGAGAAGACCTGATTGGCGTATAAATCTAATTTTAAAGTTGCGCTTCCATCGTCTTCGTAGGGATTATTATTATAGGTTGATTTTGCCCTGCTTGCTGAAAATAATAATTCCGTATCGGGTAATGAAAGGTTTCCCATTCGAATGAGCCCTACTTTTGTAACAGAAAAAGCACCATTGAAATAATGATAGTCAAGGTTTCCTGATCTGCCATAATATGAGCCGGCGATCTTGATTGAAGTTGGGTCACCAAAGAGAGCTGACATGATTAATAATGTGAATGCGATGCGTTTCATACTAATCCTTGCTTATATGAGAAAAGAAATTATATGAATAAAATTTAAATTAGAAGTGAACAAAAAAAACAAGGCAAATTTTTGCCTTGTTTTTTTTTAGGTCATTTTGATAAAAAATGAATGATAACCTTTTAAGGCATTTTGTCTTCTTCTGCTTGTTTCACTTCATCATCTTTTATTTTTTCAACAGCTGGCGCGGCTTTGAGCGATTCGGTGGTTGGGGTAGAAGCAGACTTTGGTGCGCTGGGAGCGACAGCCTTGCTTGAAAGGCTCGCTGGTACCGTTTTTTCTACGGATGGTGATTCAGGAGCTTTTTCTTTGGTGGCCTGAGTTTCTCCGGCAAGTCGTTCAGAAGGTTCTTGTTTTGCAGCGTCTTTTGATTTTTCTTTCACGATCTCATCTTTCTTCTTGTCTATACCATCCTGTGCATAAACAATTCCAATTGATGCTATCAGAAATGTAATCATCAGCAATTTGAAAATGTGTTTCATAGTGAAACCTCCTTCAGTTAAGATTTTATTACCCACAATATTGTTATAATAGGAGCAATAAACTCTGGTGTATTATATGCTTGTATTCTCGGAAAAGCAACAAAATAAAAAATTTCCTTGGTACAAAAATTTCCATATATAATAAAGGGTAAAGTCACAGTTTAGTCACTAATGTTGATAAATTATGCATATGAAAAAGCAGTTAAAGTGTACCATTTCTATAACACATTTCACAAAACTCAGCAGAACAATTTTCATTCATTTTTGAAGATAGAATGCCCATTTAGACTGAAATGAAAAAACCATTTACGCAAATAATCTTACACGCCCAAACATGGCTTCACAAGAAAAAGCAGAAGGGGCTAACATTTTCATCGTGAAACCATGAAATGTATTTAGTGGCTCCCGCCTACTTCTGAGAAATCTGAATACGGCGGATAGGCGGGCCGGAATCCCCTCCTGCACTTCGTTTCGGCGGGCAGGGAACCAGCAGTAAAATCATTTAAAAAGTAAAATCCCTATCAGTAATAATATACAGTGAATTAGATAGTGGCTCGGGCCGGAATCGAACCAGCGACACAAGGATTTTCAGTCCTCTGCTCTACCGACTGAGCTACCAAGCCACAATTTAAATAATCAATTATGACCCGGTAGCGAAGTCGGAGACTGCCTGTCCGCCGAAGGCGGGAGCTACCAAGCCACAATTTAAATAATCAATTATGACCCGGTAGCGAAGTCGGAGACTGCCTGTCCGCCGAAGGCGGGAGCTACCAAGCCACAATTATTTGCTAAAAAAAGCCGCTGAAATTACCGGCGTTAATATCTTTATGCAAATGCAAACTGGTGACTCAAAAGCTATTATTTCTAAAATATTAATATGATTGGATGACTGAATGCATGGAGGAATGAATTTCTTGATTCATACATGTCAATTTCAACAATCAATCATACAGCCAATCAACCAATGCCTTCTAAATATGTTTTAGTTGAATAAATCATCAAAATCATATAATAAAATATCAAAAAGAATTGATGTTTAAATTCCTTGCTCGTTTATGACAAGACATTTATTTTCCGCCGCAATTTTTGAAGACAAATGAATGTAATACTCGCATCCCATAATCCGCATAAAGTGGACGAAATGAAATCAGTTCTCCAGAATTTATCTGTTAAGATTATGACACTTGATGATTACCCGGATATAGGTGATATTGAGGAAATAGGGGATACACTGAAAGAAAATGCATTATTGAAAGCAAAAACTGTAAACCGTATTACTGGACTTCCAGCCATCGGCGATGACACAGGCTTGGAAGTCGATGCCCTCAATGGAGAACCGGGGGTGTATTCTGCTCGTTATGCGGGAGAACATGCTACGTACGAAGACAACGTGCGAAAACTTCTTATTGAAATGTCCGGTGTTCATGAAAATGAACGTTCTGCCAGATTTCGAACGGTGGCTGCATTTGTAGATGGTGAAACAGAATTGATATCAGAAGGAATAATTGAAGGCAACATATCTGTGGAGCCAAAAGGAACGTCCGGATTTGGATACGATCCATTGTTTTATCTACCGGAAATGAATTGTACATTCGCGGAACTTTCTGCCGAGGAAAAGAATAAAATCAGTCATCGTGGAATCGCTATGCAAGAACTTCAAAAACACCTGTCTGCTTATTGGGGCAGTAAAATATAATTCAGGAGTATAACATATAGTCCTACCGCTATCGGGTCGATCCCTGTGAATTGGGATTGCTAACACCGAAATAACAAAAAGGAGATATCCCTTTGAAGAAAGGGAAACCGGTCATATTCGTACTTGTGATGACCCTTTCGACAATTTTCGCTCAGAAGGGTCAAAGGGATTCGTCCGTCCCATTGGCTCTCGAAAACTATTACCCGTACTCTGATTATGTTTCACCTGCATTTCCCAATATACCCAAACCATTAAGTCTTCTATCTGATACACTCAAGGCACCGCTTGGTTGGATAAAAATGAATTTCATCCAACATGATATTGAAATATATATTGACCACAATTGGGAATACATCACGATAACTGAATATATAGAAAATGAGATTTTCAAGATTCCCTTTACAGCACCCGTGGAATGGTATTTTCAACAAATGATGGATGTAAAGCGCCAAATTGTTTTTTCAGAAAAAATGAATTTAGGTGCAGAAGAAACTCAGGTAGGCACACGCCGCGGGACGAAGGGGATTACCATCGATTTAGTGGATATGGGTGCGTTGGGGACCGCATCCTTACGCGTCCGGGGGAATATCAATATTTCCGGAAAAATGGTTTTTCAGGATCAGGAATTAGTTCGTTCCAGTTTAAATGAATCTCAGAATACTCATCTCGAATTTGATCAAAAGCAGAATTTAAATGTCGAAGGGAAAATAGGCGACCGTATTACCGTTTTAATGGATAATGATTCCGAACGGGATTTTGACTGGGAGAATAATATTCGTATTTCATACGAGGGATCTGAAGATGATATTATTCAAAAAATAGATGCCGGGAATATTGGCCTTTCGTTACCGGCCACACAATACGTGACTTTTTCGGGCCAAAATAAAGGACTGTTCGGATTGAAAGCAGTTTCTAAACTGGGACCGGTGGATATCACGACCATTGCTTCCATTGAAAAAACGAAAAAAGAAATCAAAGAATACAAAGGAACTGATGAGGCTGAAGGATTTCGCCTCCAGGATTATGAATTTATCAAAAATAAATACTTTTTCATTAATGAAATGTACCGTAATGGTATACAAAATGGTCAAACCGAATACAAGGGACAGCAAAAAACCATCAGCCGGATTCCTCCATTCTATCCTCTAAACGATGAAGGACAACATCTTATTGGAAACTACGTGATACGGGATTTTGAATTATACAGAATGGATAATTCACCTGACCCAAATACAAACCCCGGAACCGCTTTCGTGCATATCGATAATCCATCTGATGATGATCGTGAGAATGTCAACTTTAAACGGTTGGAAAATGGTCAGGACTATTCACTCAGTAATGATCTTGGATTCATTCGGTTGAAAAATGCTTCGGCAGATGAATTATTGGCTTGTCATTACTTCATTGTTGAAGTAGACCCTGGAAATAGAAATGTTGCGCTTGATACCGTATTGGCGGTTGGGCATGGTATCTCTGGCGGCGATTCAACTCTGGCACTGCAAATGATTAAGCCGGAAAATTTGACTCCCAACCATGATTTATGGGATCTTATGTTTAAGAATGTGTATTCATTGAGAACACAAAATATTAATATAGAAGGATTCAATATAATTATTTGGAACATTATGATGTCCCCTGATAAAGAATCAGATCCCAATGGCGTTGCTTATATTACTCAATTTGGTTTAGATCTCGTTGATGAAACCAACACAAAAAACAGTGATAATATAATTGATATGCATAATCCCAATATTGTGAGTCTTGCCAATGGAGAATTATTTTTTCCCATGTTCCATCCGTTTGCTGGTGATTCCATCGAAGGCGGGAACCAAAACCCGGATCTAAAAGGAGTCCTTGGGGAGGGAAAAATGTACACATCCACCATATTGAATGAGAAAACTGAGGACAAGCGATGGGAAATCGAAGTCACGTATAAAAATAAATCAGCCAGTATCAATTTAGGGTTTATGATAGTGGAAGGAAGTGACCAAGTGTTTTTAAACGGTAAAGAATTAAAGCGAGGTCCGGATTATCAAGTTGACTATTTTACTGGGACCCTTGTATTAGATCCAAATCTGGACCCTAACGCAGAGTTGAAAATTCTTTTTGAAAAGTATGAATTGGTCTCCTTTGATAAAAAAATAATTGTAGGTACACGTGCCCAAATGGATCTTGGAAAAAATTCATTTCTTGGTGCCACGGCACTTTATTATAATCAATCGATTGTCAATGAAAAAATAGAAGTAGGCTACGAACCAATGCGCAATTTTATTTGGGATATGAACGGTCGATATCAATTGGAATTTGACGGGTTAACCCGTGCATTGGATCGATTGCCTGTTATTGAAACAGAAAAAGTATCTGCTTTTTCAATAGAAGGGGAAATTGCCCAAGTGCTGCCGAATCCTAATCCCCTGAATAATTCTGCCACAGGGGACCCAAATGGTGTCGCGTTTATTGATGATTTCGAAGGTTCCAAGAGGACCACGTCAATCCCAATACAGAGAAGGTATTGGTATGAAGGGTCTGCGCCCATTATTTCTGAAACAGGTGAATTTTATTCTCAGAGGAAACGAGCCAAATTGAACTGGTACAATCCCTATGTGCAAATTCCCACAAAAGATATTTGGCCGAATCAGTCCACATCCATTCTAGCTCAAAATGAAACAACGGATATATTAAAACTCAAATATCGGCCTCGCGATGTTCAATTAAATTTACCCCAGGATTCTGTCTGGGCTGCCATCACCTCACCGCTGTATTCCGGAGATTATGATCAGACACAAACGAAATTTTTTGAAATTTGGCTTTATGGTGAAAATGGAAAAATGACCATTAATCTTGGACGAATCAGTGAAGATAGAAATGGCGATGGGTTGTTGAATACGGAAGATGAAAAAGTGGGAGATATGGCCGGGAATACGCTCCTGGACGATGGTGAAGATATTGGTTTGGATGGATGCACTGATGAATTTGAAGACGGGTGGGGAGGATGCCTAGACACATTTTATGTAGATGTGGTTGATAACCAGGACTGGGCGGACAGAGTTTATACAGGATCCGATAAAAATCTGGACGATCCCAATAGCGATAATTGGTCATACAAAGAAGGTAGTTCGAATTATTCTCATATTAACGGGACTGAAAATAATAAACAGGATGGAGGAAGTTATCCCGATACTGAAAGTTTGGATCGCTCAAACGAACTTATTAAGAAGAACGACTATTTCACGAAGTCATTCTTTCTTTCTGATACAACATATTTAGCCGGACGAACCAAAAAATTAAATGGAGATCTTACCGGATGGAAACTATATCGAATTCCTTTGAATCATTTTCTACCATTAGATTCAACGATGAGCAGTGAATGGACAGAAATACGTCATATTCGTTTGATGGTTTCAGATACCGGTGATGTAAACATAAACGTCGCAAAAATTGAATTGGTTGGAAATGATTGGCAGGAATTAGGCATTGCAGCAGATACATCCAACACATTTTCCAAAGAAAATTCGGACAGTGTTTTTGCCATATCTGTAGTGAATACAGAAGATAACGCAAACTACACACCGCCAAAAGGTGTGAGAGGTGAATACGATCGTATTAATGATATACGGGCTAAAGAGCAATCACTCGTGTTGAAATTTCAGGATTTGCCTGCTCACCATAGTGGGGCCGCCATCAAAAGTTTGATGAAAATTTCCGGAACTAACTACCTCACATATGACAAAATGAAAATGTACGTATATGGAGAAACGCAAAATGCATGGATTGGAACCGATGAAACAAATGTGAATATATTTCTACGTTTTGGGCAGGGGAAAAATTATTATGAAATTGTTCAACCGGTTTATTCCGGATGGGATGAATCAATAGGGCGTAATTCAATCGAGGTTGATCTAAATTGGTTAACCAAACTCAAGCTCCAGGATTCATCCAGTGTAAAAAAATATCAAGATTCAGATATTTACGAAATTCTGGAAGATGAAAAAATATACACGTTTACCGATAAGGATGGCGTATTAACCGGAAAGATAATTAAAATCAAGGGGAAGCCGTCCCTAGCGAGTATTCAATTTTTCATTGCGGGAATTACCAACAATGCCGATGAATCTATTACCGGCGAAGTGTGGTTGGATGAAATGCGGTTAAGCGGTGTAAAGAGGGATCGAGGAGTTGCAATGCGAATGCAGTCTCAATTCAATTTGGCTGACCTTATGAGCTCCACATTTTCCTACAGCAGAAAAGATGCCGATTTCCATGTACTGCAGCAAAGGTTAGGAAACAGTACCAATACGGAAAATTTCCGATTAAGTCTCAACACTCAACTCAATAAATTCTTACCAAAATCCTGGGGTATCAGTATCCCCGTGAACGCATCTATGTCAAGCACATTAAGAAAACCGAAATATTTTCCCGATTCCGATATTTTAGTTAATCAAGACGCCATTCCAGATTCTATCCTTTCGAAACAGCAGGATATTTCTATTAGTACTTCGTTGGCCAAATCCAGTAAATCGGATAATAAAATTATTAAGGCGACTTTAGATAAAATTAAGCCTAGCTTTTCTGCCTCTCAATCCAAATCTTCTAACGAATTGAATTCTGAAGTCTTGAAAGAAAAGTATTCAGGGAAAATAGGTTATAATTATTCATTTGGCAGGGATAATTATTTATCACCATTTAAATGGCTGAAACCGGTACCGTGGCTGGGGGCGAAGATGGAAGAAATACATCTGTACTATACGCCATCAGCGTTTACTGCCGGAATGAATTTTAACGAATCATTAACGCAAACAACCAAACGCCTCGGGGGAAGAATACCGGACATTTACTCTCTTGGGTTAAATCGGTCGTTTGGTTTGGATTACAATTTGACCGATAAACTAAAAACCAAGTACAAACGGTCAATTTCAAGCGATATGCAGGATTATCGGGGATATATCTGGTCTGCAATTCAACAAATGGATCCTGGAATTATTAATAATTTAACAGAAAATTTAAACACGTCATTTAATCCGCAAATCTTTACCTGGTTGAAACCGAATTTTACCCACAGCGCTGGATACAGATGGAACAAACCCAGAACCAGTACAACAGACGGCGCTACCATTGGAACACAGTTGAGATTCTCATCCAGTGTAAGTATCCTGCTATCGCAAATTTTTGAAATAATATATAAACCACCCTCAAAAAATACACGTCAACCACAGGGCAGACGAAGAGGGCGTTCCCGAAAACAAGAAGCGGAAGAAATAAAGAAAAAAGAACAAAAAGATATTCCATTTCTTACTTCAATGCATGGCATCATTAAAAAAATAAATCCCATTAGTCTAACGTATACTGAAAATTTAAATCGAACGAGTTATGGGGTTCAGGGAAATGTTCCAACAGGTTATAAGTTTGGCTGGCTTCCTGAACATGGAATGAGTCACGATGAAACTATTGGTCTAAACTTAGGGACTTGGGATCATAAACGAGATTTTTCCGTCCGATCCGGAATAAACTTGACGCGAAATATTTCAACATCGATTAATTATGCACAGAAGGTTTCAACAACCATCGGAGCTTCCAATATCGAACAGCGATCTATGGAGCGAGATTATTTGTCGTGGGGAGATAAATTAGAAAACGGTTTCCCATTTTTCGGTTGGAGTATACGGTGGACAGGGGTTGAAAAGTGGCCTATTATCAATAAAATTGCACGAACGGCCAGCCTGGAACATGGTGTGAGCGGCAGAGACTCCCGAGCTTGGCAATTTGAAAATATTGATGTGCGAAAAATGCCTCTTTTTGCACTAGATCCATTTATAAGTGAGTTTAAGGATAATCAACGATCTTCAAGGACGAATATCAGTTTTTCACCGCTGATTGGTCTCAATATGAATCTTAAAAAAGGGATATCGTTTAACATAAGACATACGGTGTCAAAATCAGTTCAGGATGAATTAAACGGATTGAGCGTACGGAATGAAAAGAGCTTGACAGCCAGCAGCAATTACAGTCATCGTGGCGGATTCACTATTCCGCTGCCAATGATGGATGACTGGCATATTCAAAATACTGTAAACTTCACGCTAAATTTCGATATGAATGAGAGTGAAACATTGGGGAGTAGAGACAATGGTGCAGAGTTTGGGCAATTGGCGTTCAATTCAGGATGGAAAACAGCCTTACGTATATCCTACTCATTCAGTTCTCAAATCACCGGCGGTATTATTTATGAATACAGAGAAACGGATTCCAAAAGAACCGGTAAGAAAATTGATAGAGACTTTGGATTTGATGTCAACATTGCCATAAGCGGTTGATGGAGCATGGAAGATGTGAGATGGAGACATACTTTAGGACTGTCGATATAAAAGGAATATGATAAATAACCAAAAAATAATGATAGCTATGCTGGGTCTTCTGGCTAACGTTGGATGTGAAAATGCAATTCCGGAATTTTCTGGAGATAATGCTTTTATGTATTTGGAAAAACAATGTTCTTTTGGTCCTAGAAATCCAGGGTCTGAGGGGTATTATTCTTGTAAAGATTATTTAATCGATCAATTAAAGTCAAAAGCGGACACTATTTGGGTACAGCCTTTCTCTTATTTTGATCCTTATCGAAATGACGAGTACAATCTGTCAAATATTATCGCACGTTTCAATCCGGATGCAGAAAAGCAAATTTTGTTAGGAGCCCACTGGGATACCCGGCCCTGGGCAGATCAGGAACCAAAACGAGACGACCAACTCAAGCCCATTATTGGCGCCAACGACGGCGCCAGCGGAGTGGCGGTTTTATTGGCTTTGGCAGACATATTTCATCATAATGAATTAACGATCGGTGTGACTCTCCTATTTTTGGATGGTGAAGACTTGGGAATGTCGGGTGAAAGTGAGTCCTATGCGCAGGGGTCATTGTTTTTTTCTAAAAATCTACCAATTCCAAAACCGGATCACGCGATTATTTTGGATATGATTGGAGACACATATTTACATCTTCCAATTGAAAGAACCTCTTATAAACAGGCACCAAAATTGACCCGCAGAATATGGAAACTTGCTAACCGGTTGAATTTAACTGCATTCGATCAGTCCCTCGGCTATTCAATCTTTGATGATCATGTGCCTCTTTGGAAGTATGCCGGAATACCAGCAGTTGATATTATAGATTTCGATTATCCTAATCGATTCACGAATTTTTGGCACACTCTACAGGATATTCCTGAGAATTGTTCCCCCTCAAGCCTAGAACAAGTGGGATCGTTGTTAGTCCATCATATCTATGGAATTGAATGATGAAACAGTTATATTTTGTTCCTATGCGTAAACATGTTTGGTTATTAATGGTCCTACTCTTTTTTATTTGGGGCTGCCCTGATGGAAAATCCACAGTGAATGAAGTCATCCCTCTGCAGGATTTACAATTCAATTATAACCAGGGGTTGAACGAGTTATTTGTCAGCGCTCAGGTTGAGCCATCTTATTTGGGAAAACGATTACAGGCTGTCCAGGCGTTATATTTTGGTTTTGACACAACCAAAACAGCCGATACGCTTCCATTGGCTGACAATGGGGCTTTTGGCGATATCATTGCATATGATGATATTTACTCTCGAAAAATGAATAATGATACTAATTCTGTTTCGTATGTTCTTAAGCCGACGGACACCGATACAGTCTATGTGAAATTTATGGCTCAATATGTATCAGGAAATAAAAGCGCCATGGTTGGATATAAGATGGGAAATCAGGGCCCGACCATCCTGTCCGTCAGTATGCCCGATACGTTAAAGCGCCCCGGAACCGACAGTCTTTCAGTCAGTACGATTGTTGTGAATATAGATGATCCCAACGGACATGAAGATGTCCAGACCTGCTATCTCATGTTCCAAAAACCGGATGGTACATATTCCAGCGGTAGCCCCATTTCACTTTACGATGATGGAAATAAGGATTTTTCAATGTATCTATGGGATGACGTTGCAAAGGACGGCAAATTTTCACGTTACATTATTATTGATTCCAATAATCCTCTTGGCACCTATAAATCCCATTTTTATGCGCGGGATTATTCAGGCATTTTATCAGATCCGTTTGTAACGACGATGGTGGTGATTCCATGATCTTTAGAATAATAATCATTATTTTCTTATCCACCGGATTGTTTGCTCAAGGTGCTAAAACGTTCAATATACCATCAGACCTGAAATATCAAAAAACTGTCATAGGGGCCGATACATCTCAATCGGGTTTGTTAAGCAATGTCATATCTGAGATAAAATTGCAAGGAGACAGCAGCTGGGTGTGGCTCGGAACGGGGCGGGGTCTTTCCAGAATCAAAGATTCTTTAACAGTCGAGACCTTTTTAACGAGTCCTAACCTGACTAGCGGTTCTAATGCTTCCGGTTTTTTTCCGGAAGGAGGCGTATCAGCCATTGCGGTTAAAGGCGATACCGTGTTTGCCGCTTTTGCCAGTACCTTTAACGATTTTCCCACAGGGCAAGGAGTGGTATATACACCAAATTCCCAGACTGATTTTCCCGTTTGGACCTATTACGATCAACCTATAGATGCATCCGATGCCGTGCAGTTTCCCTTTGGAAGTATTGGTTTTATAGAAGGGCTGCCAGTAACAGTATCAGAATACAATGTTACATACGATGCTTCCATCGGCGGCGGTTATGTGTGGACAACAAGCTGGGCAGGAGGATTACGACGTTATAAGCTAGCCGATGGAAGTTGGGAGAGAGTACCAACACCTCAAGATGATCAGCTAATGTTAGTTACTTGCGCTGATTCCTCTTATGAAACGATCAATAATAAAAATATTTTAAAAAATTTCTATCTAAATCCACGGGATCCAATTGACGGAGGCAATCATAACCATAAGGCATTTTCTGTTTTAGCCTATAGCGATACAGTATGGGTTGGGACGGCGAATGGAATTAATCGAGGTATTTCCGGTGGCGAAGGATGCGTTGATTGGGAACATTATGCTTACCCTTTTGAGAATTTAACCGGCAATTTTGTTGTAAGTATCGCCCGCCAGGATTGGAATGGTAGACGAATCATTTGGGCAGCGACCATGAATGCAGATGATCCTACTGAGCAGCGAGGTGTGAGCTATACATTGAATGATGGCGGGACCTGGAACACAGCACTAATCGGTGAAAGAGTTTACAATATTTTTTCCCTCGATTCTTTGGTCTTTGCCGCTTCCGAAAGAGGATTGTGGAAATCAGTAGACGGCCAAAGCTGGGCGCTATTTAAACCGGCGAAAAATGGTACACCCCTTCAAGGCGATGAAACATTATCCAGTGAAGTATTTGCGGTAGTGTTGGATGACAGGGCATACTATAATAATAATCCTGTCCTTTGGATCGGAACAGGAGATGGTGTTGCCCGATCTTCGGATTTACATGGCAGCAATTGGCAGATATATCGAGCAGATTATAATCCAACAAAAATTTATGCATATCCTAATCCATTTTCTCCCAATTCTCACAATGTTTTAGATGGAGATGGCTATGTTCGGTTTCATCTGGGAGAAATTGCATCCAATGTTGTGGAATTGGATGTATATAATTTTGCTATGGAAAATGTTTATACCGCTTTGTTGGATAGACAGGATCCGAAAACCGGCGCCATGAAGTGGAACGGTAAAGACAGCAATGGGAGATTAGTTGATAATGGTGTCTATTTTATCAAGCTTAAGTATTCTCAAAATATAAATGCAGCGCCCAGCAACCATTGGGTAAAATTGATTGTAGTCAAATGAAAAAAAATCTGTCTAAATGGTTTTCTCTTCGTAGTACTGACATTCTTTTCTGTACTACTGCAAACAGGAATGTCTCCAGTACTTTTGCATTTTTATCATCATTCAATCCTTTGGAAGAGCCTCTACAAAGAGGTCGAAAATGAAGACGCGGAATACATTTGATTTTTTGAAACGCCTTTTGACAAAATATATAACTTTTTGTCCACTAACCATTTCGAGTTTTTTATTGATCGCATCGGGGATATTGTCCGCAGCAGATTACGCCGGGTATTCCGGTTCTTTTTTACGCATGGGAACATCTGCCCGATCCATGGCAATGGGTAGTGGTTTTACGGCTGAACTGGATAGAGGATTTTCTGCTTATCATAATCCTGCCGGTGTTGCACTTTTAAAGAAAAGGCAAGCCTCGTTTATATACCATTCATTATCCTTGGAGAGACGATTTATTTCCAGCAGTTTTGCAATGCATTTGCCTCCAACTGCCGGGGTTGGTGTTGCCTGGGTAAGTTCCGGTGTAGATAAAATTGACGGTAGAACAACCGCCGGTGAACATACGAAAATGCTCTCGACCTCAGAGGATGCATTTTACATTACATTTGCCCAGCGGTTGCAAAAATGGATCAGTGTTGGAATCAATGTGAAAATATTATATTCGCAGCTTCCCATGAATGAAAGTAACCTAGCCGGAAAGGGCACAGGATTTGACGTCGGTGTTTTAATTAATCCGGGAAAAGGAATGAAACTTGGCCTAATGATTCAGGATTTGAATTCCTATTTTCAATGGAATACAAGCAGCATTTTTGAAGAAGAGGGCAGTGTATATCGAGATGTATTTCCTGCAATTTTCAGGATCGGAGCAACTTATCAAACTCAAAAATTCTATATCGTTGGGGATCTTGGGATTATCGCCGGTGAAAAAACAGATGGGAATTTCAATCGTTTAGGTCAATCATTGAGAATAGGTGTTGAGTATAAATACAAAAAAAATTATTATTTTAGAAGTGGTTTGGGCAATGGTCGGATCGGCGCCGGCATCGGAATGAATTTTTCATTCATGAAGAAAAACGATGCATTTTTAGATTATGCATTAATAGTGGAGGGCCCAACAGGCTTTGCCCATATTATTTCCTATGCGTTTCATTTTTAAATTTTTCCCTATTTTTCCCTCCTGGTTTTTATTTGCAACAGGAACCCAATTTTTAACAATCCCTACCAGTGGATCGGAACTGGCCATCGGTACGAGCGCCATACAAAATAATAGTATTAATCCTGCATCTATTTCAGCCAATTCGTCAGGTCTATTTCTGGATATATCTCATGGATCCTGGGTGGCGGACTCAAAAACTTCATCATTATTAATGCTATTCCCGGGAGATAAAGCACATTTCGGGGTTGATTTAAAATACGTCGAAATTGATGATTTAGAGCTCAGGAATGAAACACCCACAGATGAACCATTAGCCTTTTATGGCGCCAATGGATTTGCGATGGGAGTTGTAGGAAGCTGGGATTCTTTTGGAATGAAAATGGGTGTTGGTATTCGACTGGTTCGAATGGAACTTTATACTGAAAACAGCAGCGGAATTTCAGCAGATTTTGGATTGATGAAACAATTGACTTCGAAAATAAAAGTGGGAGCTTCTGTCCTCAACATGGGAAAGATGTCAGCCCTAAAATCTGAAGAACCTAAACTTCCCATGAGAGCAGTTGCCAGCGCAGGTTACCTGCTTTCCGTTCCCACGTTTTCGAATGAATTTACATTAGGTGTAGAAAGGGCCGGTTTAGTGGACGGGATTATTTTTCATGGATCCAATGAAACCAAATGGCACAATGTCATATTGAGGCAAAGTAGTAAAATTTCAAAAGAAGTAAGTGAAATATCTTTTGGTGTCGGTTTCCGTTTTGGCATTTATAACCTGAATTACGGGATCCTCATTGGATCCCAGGATTTAGGTACACCCCAAATGCTTGATTTGACCATATATTTCCCCTAAAAATGTCTTCCAGTCAATCAAAAATAGATCGATACCAAAAAGCCATTACTGCCCTCGTTTTTATCATTTTTGTAATGGGAGGCATCCTCATTGGGCTCTATCTCAAAATGAAAAAAATAGAACCGGCTGTTGAGGAAAAACCAACACCTGAAATTGTAACCCAAGTCGAAAAGACAGGTATCGGAAAAATTGCAATTATTATTGACGATTTTGGGTATCGTAATGATGCTGTTTCAGATGGGTTCTTAAAATTAGATGCTCAATTGACCTATGCGGTAATTCCCGGACATAAGCACAGTCAAGCCATGGCAAAAATCGCTGGTTCAAAAGGATATGAAGTGATCATTCATATGCCGATGGGAACCACTATTCCAAGTATTGGTGAAGAGGAGTATAGGATTAAAACATCCATGACCAGTCATGAAATTGAGCAGCGGGTGGAAAAAGTACTTCAGCATCTGCCTGAAGCAATCGGAATGAATAATCATCAAGGGTCCAGCGCCACCGCGGATAAACGAGTTATGAATGTATTAGGGACCGTGTTAAAACAGAGAGGAAAATACTTTTTAGACAGCCGAACCACTAAAAATACTCAAGCAGAAACGGTCATGCGGAATCTTCATGTCCCTACCGGTCGCAGGCATGTATTTTTAGACAACGATAGTGACGAGGATTTAATCCGTCTGCAATTACACGAACTTGCGGAAAAAGCAAAAAAACAAGGATTTGCCGTCGGTATTGGCCACGCAAAAGAGCATACATTGAATGTGTTGCAGCACGAGATTCCCAAATTGAAAGACCAACATTTGGAATTTGTTTTCATATCTGAAGTCGTGAATTAACGATGGGAATTATGTGCAAAATATTTCGGGGTAAATTCATTGAAAGCATCCATGTCGTTTATGCTGTGGTCGTGGATGGGAAAGGACAAATAGTCAAAAACTGGGGTGACCCAAATTATTTAACCTGCGTCCGCTCCTCGCTAAAACCATTTCAGGCTTCAGCATCAGTTGTTGCCAGAGCCACAGAGGCAGCGGGGTTTACCAGTGAAGAATTAGCTCTCATGTGCGCTTCCCATAATGGTGAAGATGTTCACGTAAAAACGGCTCAAGGGATGTTAAGAAAGCTGGGATACGATATTTCTAATTATGAGTGCGGCAGACATTTACCTTATGATAAAGAGACAAAAACCCAACTGATAATACACTCGATAAATCCTTCTCCGCTCCATAATAATTGCAGCGGTAAACATGCAGGAATGTTATGCTTATCCAAGCATTTAAAAACAGATCCAAAGGGATACACTAACCCGGCGCATCCTGTTCAAAAGTCCATAATGGTACAAGTAAAGAAATATTCAGAATTGGATGATTTTCCATTGGCCATTGACGGCTGCAGTGCGCCAACACCTTTTATGCCTCTTTATAATATTGCACTCATGTTTCAAAAACTGGCAGGCGGTCAATATCCTGAATTGAATAGTTTATTTGACGCCATGGTGTCCCATCCCTATTTAATAGCCGGAAAGAATCGGTTCGATACAGACTTCAATAAAGCAATGAAGGGACGAGCGGTTACAAAAGTAGGCGGAGAGGCCGTACGGGGATTGGGAATTCGAAAAAATAATGGCGAAGTTTATGGTATTGCCTTAAAAGTTTTAGATGGAAATCAGCGGTGTTCTCCCCAGACTACAATAGCCATTTTGAAAGAAATGGATTTGATCTCAAAAGATGAAATTGGCAGATTGAATAAATACAGCAAAACAACATTAAAAAACCACAGAAAACTGAATGTGGGATCGATAGAAGTGGAGATATTATGAAACCACATTTTGAAAGTTTCTCAAAAGAAAAAAATGAATTTAACCGCAAAGCACGCATAGAAAACACAGAGATCGCGACGTAATATTTATTATTATTTCTCATTGCGAATTTTGCGGTTAAAACGGAAAAGGATAAAGAAAGGTATTTTTTGTGACAAAAATTAGAATTATTGGTTTATTATTATTTTTGAGCCAAACCATGGCTCAATCCAATCATATTTTTATGGATTACAATTTGTTAAACTACCAGGATGAGAATGATCGGGAAGCGGATTATATAACCATCATTAATTTTATTAAACCGGATTTGATCATCGCCGAAGAAGTAAAAGGCCAAACCGGCTTTAGTCATTTTTTATCTGATGTTTTGGAAGTCCTAGAACCCGGCGCATGGTCCGGGGCCGATTTTACAGATCAAAGTGCAGATCAGGATATAGCATTATTTTATCGGCACAATGTGTTTTCCTTCATGTCAACAAGTCTAATAAATACTGCTCAATCATACGGTACGAGAAATGTGGTGGAGTGGGAGATGGAACACAATGCTTCCGGTGTACAGTTTAATGTATACGGTGTTCATCTTAAAGCGAGTTCAGGGAATTCAAATGCTCAACAGCGGTTGGATGAAACAACTGCTTTGCGTAATTATCTTGATGATTTACCAACGGGTAGTCATTTCATGGTAGCTGGTGATTTCAATATTTATAGCAATAGCTCATCATCCGAACCTGCTTTTAACATGTTGACAGGAGCAAGCGCTGACAACGATGGCAGGTTATTTGACCCTATTAATCGCATCGGGAATTGGCATAATAACAGATCATTTGCGGACGTCCACACGCAATCACCCAGAACAACACAATTTGGCGGCGGCGCTAATGGTGGTTTGGATGATCGCTTTGACTGGATTTTTGTTTCTGAAGCTGTGCTGGATGAAACCTATGAAATAAACTATGTGGACAGCACCTATTGGGCAGTTGGGAATGACGGAAATCATTTTAATGGAGCTATTAATGATGGAACGAATTCATCCGTTGACGATGCGATGGCAAATGCACTTCATAACGCATCTGATCATTTGCCGTTGATGGCGACCTTTTCTTTCCCGGGTGGTGATCCGTCTCCATATAATATTGTCATTACAGAAGTAATGGTAAATCCGGCAGCGGTCTCAGATGCGTATGGAGAATGGTTCGAAATATATAATAATGATACAATTCCCATCAATTTAGCTGGATGGCAGATCACCGATAGCGATAATGACCTGCATGAAATCCAGACTGAATCCATCGAATTTTATATTAATCCCGGGAAGTATATCGTATTTGGCAGAAATAGTGATATTGTAATAAATGGCGGCTATACAGCTGATTATGAATATTCCGGTTTTCAACTATCCAACAGTGAAGATGAAATTATTCTACTTGATAATGAAAACCGTAAAGTGGATGAAGTGGATTACAATTCATCATTTCCATATTTATCAGGGTCGTCCATGTATTTGAAAAATATTGAGTATGATAATGCATTGGACACAAGCTGGGCTATGTCCGAAATTGTGTATGGATCAGGCGATTATGGAACACCGGGGAGAGCATGGGATGATACATTATCCATCAGTGATGACGATAGGGTGGGATACCCCGATGATTTCATTTTATATCCTGTATATCCCAATCCCTTCAACCCAGCTACAACCATCCGGTTTTCAGTAGTAGAGACGTTCCACACAACGTCTCTACAAATATATGATATAACCGGACGGTTAGTGGAAACGTTGGTTAATGGTAAAACTGTGAGGGGTGAACATGAAATAATCTGGAGTGCGTCTAATCAACCGAGTGGTGTGTATTTTATACAATTATCCGATGGTATATTCAATAAAACTCAAAAGGTAATTTTGTTGAAATAAGCTGGTATATTATGGAGCAGTAATAATTTTTTTTAATTTCAACAGACAGGAATGTCTGTTGTACTGAGTTCGTTTTCCCCAGAGTGGGAGAAAAGGGCGTAGTACAGACATTCTTGTCTGTACAGTTTTTGATTGTTTGCACAATGGAGAAAGAACGAAAGAAATGAAAGAAAGAAAATTAAAAATTAAGCAAAGAAAACTTCCTCACTGGACTATTCAAAATGCTGTTTATTTTGTAACATTTACGCTGGTAAAAGGTGAGTTATCCGACAAAGAAAAAGAAATTATTTTTTACCATATTATGGATGGTCACGGTTCTTTTTATGATTTATTAACAGTTACAGTAATGCCTACTCATATCCATATTGTTTTTAATCTTTTGGTAGATAATGATTTAAGTCGTGTAATGAAAGGAACAAAAGGTGTCTCCTCACATCTTTTGAATCAGTCCCGCGGGACTGATGGCATTAATTGGTTAGATGAATCATTTGACAGAATAATTAGAAATGAAGAAGAACTGAATAATGCCATCGAATATATTTTCATGAATCCGGTTAAAGCGGGATTAGTCGATAACGGAAATGATTATCCTTTCTACTATTTCAATAAGGATTGGAAATTTGAGGATTAAGATTTAGTGCAAACATTTTGTCTTTACAGTTTTATTGAGTTTTCTGATTAGACCTCAACAGTCAGGAATGTCTGTTGTACTGAGTTAGTTTTCCCCAGAGTGGGAGAAAAGGGCGTAATACAGATTTTTTCTTACTATAAAAATTGACTTGCCTTACTGTCAATATTAACTTGCTTGGCACATTTTTCAGCATGTTGATTAATCTGCTGAAAATATCCAATTTTATCCATGATAAAAAAAACTAATAAGTTCATTTTTATTATTCTTTTAGCAGGAATTGTTGCATTTCTTCCGGCCCAATTCGCGGATGATGTTTACGACAAATATACTTCAGTCGGGCAGTTGGGATTAGCAGTGACAAACTTCGGTGTATTAGGGAACGGCTGGAATAAAATTAACGGGCGCATCCAACCTTCCTGCCAGTACAAACAAAAAACGGAAATTCTCCGGGAGCAAGTAGAACATTTTTCTTATGCCGGACTTTGGATAGGGGGAGTGGTTGGTAACGATCGAAGAGTGTCTAGTGCAATTGTGGATGGTGTATTTGAATCCGGACAAGAGGGTTTTGAATATTTCGCCAACTCAAATGTTGAAATTCGATCATCCATTTCTTCTACGTCCCTGGATTCAATGGCTCAATACTTTTCACCATTCGCTATCTCTCATCAGGATTTCATAATGGACTTCAAGGATTATGGAATTTCACCAACAGATAATTATGGTATTACTGAACATGAACCACTTGGGATTGATGTCCGACTAGAAACCTATGCTTGGAATTTTACCTTTGCAGACGCATTCGTTATTTTGAACTATACAATTACGAATTCCTCCTCTAATACAATTAAAGATATTTACGCCGGTTTATGGATGGATGCATCTGTAGCAAACATGAATTATACCAATACGTATGAACCGGGAAGCGGCTTTACATGGTATGATAATTTGGATGGTTTTGATCAATCAATTGACGATGCTGGATTTACGCGGGACATTGCATATCAGTATGATGCCGATGGCGATGACGGCTGGGCGGAATCGTATATAGGCGTCTCCTTATTGGGTGGAACTGTACCGTCGCCTTATTCAAAATCTTATTATAGCCAATGGGTTTGGACTAGCACCAATAATTCAGACTATCCCCAATACAGTATGCCCCTCGTGGACGAGGAACGTTACGAAGCACTGAAATCGAATGTACCCAAAGGCACAGGGCTTGATTATACCGATGAAGGGTATCCTTCGGATCCAAACAGTTGGATATTCCTCTTTTCTTCCGGTCCATTCGGGAGCTCTCCTGCAAACGAAGATTCAACACAATGGGAATTACCACCAGGGGATTCCTGCAATATTGTAATGGCTATTGTCTGCGCCAGGTGGAATGGCGCCACAGATGATTCTCCTGAACGCCGGGCCAATCTCCATGTAAATAATGACTGGGCGCAAAAAACCTATGATGGAGAAGATGCGAATCGAAATAATATTCTGGACGATGGTGAAGACTTAAATGAAGATGGAAAAATCACACGATATATTTTACCTGAACCGCCACCAGTACCCAATATCGCTCTGGAAGTAGATGACCGGGAAGTAACCATCTATTGGCAAAATAATGCAGAATCATTTATTGATCCAATCAGTCAAGAGCAAGATTTTGAAGGGTATTATATTTATGGAGCCCGTAAAACATTAGGGGACAGTGATAAAGAATTCACTCTTCTTGGTGAATTTGATTTAGCCCACCCGGATTATTTAGAGGTTGGGTATAACACCGGATTCAATTTTATTAGAATTGTGAATGCCTTTGGGGAACAGGACAGTGTAGAAATTGATGGCAATTACTATCACTATAAATTTGTTAACAAAGATGTGAAAAACGGCTGGCTTAATTATTATGCGGTGACTGCTTATGACCGGGGAGATCCAAATGCAAATTTGGAAAGCCTGGAAAGTTCAGTTTACGCAAATAGGAAATATGTTTACCCCGGAGTAAAATCGACTATTGATTGGACAGGGAAGCCAACCGTGTATCCTAATCCCTATCGGGGTCAGGCAAAGTGGGACGGTTTCGGGAGTCGGGGTCAGCAAATATGGTTTCAGAATCTACCCGAAAAAGCAGAAATTAGAATTTTTTCATTAGCAGGCGACTTGGTTGATGTTTTGGAGCACAGTGGTGACTACCTTGGCGGTGATATCCAGAATATTGATGACCGAAAGAACCCTCAGTTCAGTGGAGGAGAACACGCTTGGGATCTTATCACTAGACACGATCAGGCTGCCGCAACAGGATTGTATTTATTCACCGTTGAAAACATGGATGATAAAAGTTCAGCATTCGGAGAAATAAAAGAAGGTAAATTTCTAATCATCAAATAAACAAAATAGGAGAACAAAATGAATCGAATTACAGTTATAATAATAATGATTTGTTCCTTGGCGTTAGGTCAAACAACAGATCTGTTTTTTAGCGAGTATGCTGAAGGGTCCAGTAGTAATAAATATCTGGAAATATATAATGGAACCGGCGCAGATGTAGATCTCAGTAGTTACCTGATTATGCAGAATTCAAACGGTGGTCCCTGGGATGAATATGTGGACACATTAAGTGGCACACTGGCTGATGGAGATGTGTTTGTAATTGCCAACTCCTCTGCAGATGCAAGCATTTTGGCAGAAGCAGATTTGACTGGGACCGGTATTTGCTATTTTAATGGTGACGATGCCAGAGCGCTAATAAAAGTATCTGGAACCGACACAACGATCTTGGATTATATAGGAATATTTCAAACCACGGACCCCGGCAATGGTTGGGATGTGGCGGGTGTTACTGATGCCACCAAAGACCATACGCTAGTCAGAAAAAGTTCTGTTACATCTGGTAACACCAACTGGACGACTTCTGCAGGAACAAGCACCGACGATTCTGAGTGGGAAGTTTATGATCAAAATACTTGGGATTACATCGGATCACATCCCCGTAGAGGTCCCGATCTGTTTTTTAGCGAGTATGCTGAAGGGTCCAGTAGTAATAAATATCTGGAAATATATAATGGAACCGGCGCAGATGTAGATCTCAGTAGTTACCTGATTATGCAGAATTCAAACGGTGGTCCCTGGGATGAATATGTGGACACATTAAGTGGCACACTGGCTGATGGAGATGTGTTTGTAATTGCCAACTCCTCTGCAGATGCAAGCATTTTGGCAGAAGCAGATTTGACTGGGACCGGTATTTGCTATTTTAATGGTGACGATGCCAGAGCGCTAATAAAAGTATCTGGAACCGACACAACGATCTTGGATTATATAGGAATATTTCAAACCACGGACCCCGGCAATGGTTGGGATGTGGCGGGTGTTACTGATGCCACCAAAGACCATACGCTAGTCAGAAAAAGTTCTGTTACATCTGGTAACACCAACTGGACGACTTCTGCAGGAACAAGCACCGACGATTCTGAGTGGAATGTTTATGATCAAGATACATGGGATTATATCGGATCACATCCACATGCTGACCCCGTGGCTGAAATTGCAATTGCAATCACGAGCCCAACTGAGGGTGAAACATTATATTCTTCCGATGTTACAGTGTCCTTTGATGTGAGCAATTTTACTATAGGAACCGCAGGTAGCGGGGATGGGCATGTACACTATACGTTGGATGACGGATCAACTGTGATGCAGTATACAACCGATAATATTACGCTGACAGGTTTGTCTGACACATCTTACACTTTTATCATTTGGCTAGTAGATGACAATCATGCAGACTTGGTTCCTCATGTTGCAGATACTGTCTCCTTTACTGTATCCCAAACACAGGATATTACCTCGATTTATGATATTCAGTATGTCACCGATCCTACAACGAGCGATGTCAGTCCTTTGGATGGGCAAATTGTAACGGTTAGCGGTATTGTTACAGCAGAATTTTGGGGAAGCAGCAGCAACCGTTACCTTCACGTTCAAGACGCTGAAGGTCCTTGGAATGGAGTCGTTGCATTTGAATATAACGGTTGGGATAGTTTTGATTTCACATCCACATCCGGAGTCGTTCATTCTGTTGCAGAAGGTGACAGCGTTACTTTAACGGGTACGGTTGATGAATATTATGGACTAACTGAAATAGTAGATGTGACAGAAGTGATTATTCACGGACCTGCCGTCAATATGATGAGTCCGTCCGTTGTGACGCCGGAGCAAATCATGACAGGCGGGACTGATTCTGAAGCTTACGAAGGATGTCTCGTAAGAGTTGAAAATATATCTATAGACAATGCTGATTTAGGGCATGGTGAATGGTCCGCTTCTGATGGAACAAACTCTTTTATGTTAGACGATATATGGAGTTATTTTTTCTTTCCTGAACTTAATCAGAATCTTGCTTCGGTTTCTGGTGTGATGACCTATTCCTACAGCAACACAAAGCTCTTGCCGCGACTTGCCAGAGATATTGTGGAAGCAGCAGGAGACCCGGTGAGGCTCCAGCGTATCCAGCAGGTGCTATACAGTGACCTGATTACTACACCTGGAGACGGCGAATCTGATATGTCCTATATGCTCGGTGATACGGTTACTGTTGAAGGAATTGTCACTATGCCGACGGGTTTGAGCTTTGCTGGTGCAGGGATAAAATTCATCTTCCAGGATGAAAATGGTGGTCCATGGAGTTCTGTATTGTCCTATGATCCTGACAGCTCAGCCTTCCCGGTATTATATGAAGGGGATCGTATTCAGGCAACTGGTTATATATCAGAATACACAACCAGCGCTTCGAATATGACTGAGTTGTTCATTACAGAACCGGTGAATATTCTGGAAGTTGGCGTCGCCCTACCCGTTTCGGAACTCATTGCAACCGGGGATTTACGCTGGCCGACTGAAGCTGAACAGTGGGGGAATGTAACCGTTCGGATTGAAGAAGGAATTGTAACGGACAATAATTTACAATATGAAGTATTTGAGGTTGATGATGGTTCCGGCGGGGTGTTGGTAGATGACGATTCAGATAGTATTTCCACTCACTTTGATGCGGTTGGTCCGCCGCCGGAAGGAACATTTATCAGTTCAATCGAAGGCTGGGTCTACCATCACTACGGAAGTTATGCAGATTCATCGGCATACAAACTTGAACCATTGTATATGTCTGACGTTGTGTTTGGCGCAGGTCCTCCTACCATTTCGGATGTATTGAGGGATCCTTGTGTTCCTTCTGCTTCAGATGCAGTTACAGTTTCTGCAGTAATTGAGGATAATTCAGCAATCGCTACAGCTGAAATAATGTATTCAGTTGATGGTGGAACCTATGCCTCCGCATCCATGACCTTAGGGACTGATAATATTTGGGCAGGGGATATCCCAGCGACTGGTGCAAATGGTGCTCGTGTGGATTATTACATTTTGGCTACCGATGACGGCACCGATCAGGATGCGCCTAAATCAAGTACTTATCCCTATGATACTGCAGCCCTCCAGCTCGGTTATGTCTCTTATACAGGTGGTGGCGTTAGTGACATTAGTGATATCCAGTATACCCAATGGTCGCAGGGAGATTCTCCCTACAATGGGTGTGAAGTCACTCTTACAGGGATCATTACCGCTGATACTGCACAGTATAATTCCGGATACGGTGCTTATGCGCTTCAAAGTTCTTCAGATCAATGGAGTGGAATTATTTTTGACTCCTGGGATGATTCAGAATTAACCAGAGGAGATGAAGTTACTATCACAGGTACTATCGAGGAATATGATCCGGCTTGGCATTTTAAATATGATAATAATACCAAACTGATCAACATTGCCAGCGTGTCCGTTAATAGCACTGGTAATTCAATTACTCCTATGAGCGTAAGCACGGCGGACTTAGCAGGGGATGCCGATGAAGTGGAATCTTATGAAGGCTGCTTGGTGACTCTTGCTAATGTAACAGTCTCCGCTGCAAACTCATACGATTGGTCTATCGTAGATGGCTCCGGAGTGGAATGTCTCATTGATGATGATATGGCAACGATGGAAGCAAACAGCGCTATGTCCGGTTTTACGGTAGGTCAAACACTGACAACCGTGTCTGGTATTTTCAACTTCAGCTTTGGATCGTATAAAATTCAGGTTCGCGATTTGATGGACTTGGGCGCTCTTGGAATTGATGATGGCTTTGAAGGTATTGTACATGAATTTGCGCTCTATCCAAACTACCCAAATCCTTTCAATCCTGAAACACGCATCCGTTTCCAATTAGCCAAACATTCAGATGTAAGGGTGATGATCTATGACGTTCTTGGCCGGAGAGTCAGAACGTTGGTATCTGATAAAATGGATGCCGGTTATCATGTCGTTAACTGGGATGGACTGACCGAGGAAGGCTACGAGGCTGCCTCCGGTATGTATGTTTACCGGATAAAAGCAGGCGATTTTATCGCACATCGAAAGATGCTTTTGGTAAGATAAGTTGTAATAAACCTTCCGAAGGTTTCAAACCTTCGGAAGGTTTTTTCCATAATTCAATTATGCGCTATTTGGGATTAATACTATTACTATTCGTTGTTTCGTGTTCTCTATGGGAATATGAAGATTCGTCTTCTCCAAAAGAAAATGAAATTCCCGAAACCTATTTATCCCTCATTGCCAATGATACGATCTTTGCACATTTGGATTCTTTAACGGGTGAAATGATTTATGCCATTGATGAGGAGCCAATGCAGGGAATGATCTGGGATACCCTTGATTATGCTTTTACCACTATTACCACCAGTAAACAGCACCTCCACTGGTGGGGAGAGGATCAAGACGGAGGCATTATTGGATACAAGTATAAATGGAGTTCGGACACAGTTTGGACATTCACTATGGAGGAGGAAGGTTTATTTTATGTTCCCATCCGAACCGATCTGGACGTATTCAGTTTTGAAGTAAAAGCGATTGATACGGATAGTCTTGAAGATACGACTCCTGCAAAATTGACCGTTCCTATCCGCAATTCCCATCCGGAAATTAGTTTTCGATATCGCAGCAATCCATTTGTGGATGATATTCAAAGTGACACTAGTTTAACTTTTCCAACCCGAACATTTGTTTGGGATGTAACAGATCAAGACGGTATTGAAACGATTACGGATATCTATTGGGCGTTGGATGATTCCTGTGAAAGCTGCTGGAACCAATTGGATGCAGCTGCATATTCGAGTAAAACATTGGAAAATATCGATCCGGGTTACCATCGGTTTTATCTGAAGGCAAAAGACATAGCCGGAGCTGAAAGTGACATTATTTTCTTTCCGGATGATACCAATCCCAATGAGCCTGCCTTCTGGCGGGTTATGCCCATTCGCGGGGAATTATTACTGGTTGACGACTTTACACAAGATAGTCAAAATAATGCTCAAAATTGGTATAGGTCTGTATTGGATTCAGTCGTTGGAGAAAATCAATATTCCGTTTGGGAAATTGGTAATGAGCTTCCTTATTCAGCCAATGATGTATCGGCAAATTTAAAATATTTTAAGAAAGTCATCTGGTATGCTGCTTATACCGGAGGCGAGACGTATGATGAGGCCGGCGCCAGCTTATTCAATTACGTTCTTGACGGACGCCATTTATTTCTGAACGCACCTGAATTGAAAGATTCCACTTTTACATGGTTCCCCTTAAAAAGGACATCGGTTATTAATCCATCAGGTCGTCTGTTATCTGGGACAATATTGGAATCCCAAATTGATGATAGCCTGGACTTAGAGTTATCATCTCTGGTTGCAATCCGTGTAAAAGGATTTTCACCTGATTCCAGTCAATTCAGCACAATAAAAAGTCTATATATGCTTGAAGAGGGAGAGAGCAATGACGAATGGTCAGGGTCACCTAATGTTTGCAGTCTTGGTAGATTCCAGATATCCCCAACGGAAGAATCCGGAAAAGTAGCTCTCTTTTCAATTCCAATACATAATGGTTCATCGTCAGTCTTAAATGGAAGCAGATCTTTTTTAAATTATTTATTACATGAAGAGTTCTCTGAATGAAGCATTTATTAGTCATTGCATTATTCCCTTTGCTGATCCTCGGTCAGAGCAGTGGAGTAATTTCCGGCAGAGTCATTGATTCAAAAACAAATGAAGGGCTTGTGGGTGTCAATGTGATTGTAAAGGGAACGTATTATGGCGCTGCGACGAATCTGGATGGCCAATTTTATATTTCAGGTATTTCATTTGGGGCTTATGATATTGAGGCATCCATTATCGGTTATAAGGTGTTATTACAGACTGGGATTAAAGTGGAACCGGGGCACCCGACAATATTGGATTTCAATATGGAGGAAACGGTCCTCACCTTGGGGGAAGAAGTGATTGTGGTGGGTTCAAAACCACTTTTTGACGTGGACGAAACAGCCAGTGTAAGCCGGTTGACGAGCAGGGACATTTCGAATAAAGTTGTTTCCAGTGTAGAAGAAATATTGTCCGAACAAGTGGGCGTTACTACTCAGGACAATGAAATTCATATCCGTGGAGGACGGATTGATGAAAGTTTGTTTATTGTAGACGGACAATCTATAAAAGATCCTCTTTCAGGGTATTCAGGGAATTTATTTGTTAATCCTGAGGCGATTGAGGATTTAGAAATTGTCACCGGAGGATATAACGCTGAATATGGACAGGCGATGTCCGGAGTAGTGAATATTAAGCTGAAAGAAGGGCGAAAACATTTTGAAGGCGCTTTTAAATATGCCAGTGACAATTGGGGATTAGGACGGGATGTTTTATCTCATTATTCTACAGACAGAGTGGAATTTAATCTCGGTGGTCCGGATCCGATATTAGAACAATTCCTGCCAAAATTCGGATTGGATTTACCCGGTACTTTTTCAATTTTTATAAATGGTTATGGGAAAATGTATAATAGTAACCTCCCCATTTCAAGCCAACTTTATCCCCATCGATTTTGGTCCATTTCCGGAGTTAGCGAAAAAACTCAAAATGATTTGATTTCGTCATTGGCCCCCCGGGAAAATAATGATTGGCATGCCTTATATAAACTCACCTGGGGAATCACACCAAAGAAAAAACTGAGTATTTCTTATGATATTTCGCTCAATATTAATCAGGGTTATTTTATGCCCAGGGCATTCTCCTCGACGTATTATCCTTATAGTTATCAGGAAATTTTAAATAATTATAATACCATTACCCGCGAATCTCGGTTGTTAAATTTGAATTGGACTCACACATTAAGTACACAATCATTTTATGAAATTACCATGGGTAGGTTTTTAACGCTTGAGCATAGCGCGGTCCAAGACCTTCATTGGAGTGAATATAAAGAACGGTTGGATTTGGATCCCATCAACTACACGGTGATTGATCCGGACGGCAATATTACCATTACTTATGGCGATGAATTCTATGATACCGGTGTTGCTCCGGAATGGTATGATATATCCAGTGATAATTATCGTTTTGATGCTGATTGGACATATCGCATCCAGGATCGCCACAAACTCAAAGCAGGAATCGAAAATACATATACTGAAATCCAAGTGATCGATATTGATGAACCATGGGCTGGTACATCTGGTTTTGGCGCTAATTTTGACATGTATAATGCAACGACGGATTTTGGTGCGTTCTATGTTCAGGATAGAATCACTTTCGAGGGAATGACCGTTAATATTGGGATGCGCTATGATTATTGGTTCCCCGGGAAATATGTAGAAGATGCAATCAATAATCCGAATACAGTGATTATTACCGATGCTGCCCGGAAGAAATTTCAAGAGGAAACATTTGAGTTATTTGGAATCAAAGGCAAGGGAAGATTCAGTCCGCGATTTGGTATATCCCATCCGGTAACCGATAATGATGTTCTTTATTTTTATTATGGTCATTTTTCCCAATTACCCACATTCCAGTATGTTTATGCCAAACTCAATTCTGTGTCTCAATCTACCTATCAGGTATTTGGAAATCCAAATCTGAATCCGAAAACGACTGTCCAATATGAATTGGGGATAAAACACAGATTCAGTGAAGACCAAGTGCTGGAAATGAAAGCATATTGGAAAGATATGTTTGATTATGAAACGTCTCAAACCATTACGCCTTCAAATCCAAAATATGCTCATTTACGGTTTAATATGTATTTTAATGCAGATTATGCCAGAGCCAGAGGGATTGAAATAATCCTGAAAAGTAGGGTTTTTAAAAGATGGTATGTTGATTTGAATTTTAATTATTCAATTATTACCGGTAAGAGCTCATCTCCCTTAGATAATTTACTTGTCCAAGCCGGTGCATTGAGTGAAAAGCCATTGGGTGAAAATTATATGCGATGGGATAAGCCGTTTCAATTTTTTAGTAACATCTATTATAACCATCCGGCAAACTGGGGAGCTTCACTTCGCTTTGAATTTGGCTCCGGACGTCGTTATACCAGATCCATTCCAGGGACAAATGAATACGAAGATGGTATAAGATATGTAAATGATGTTCCCTATTATGTTGGGTCAAGAGACGATGATAATCCTAATGCCTACATCAGCGAATATACACCGGAATTATTCAAAATGTTGGGACTGAAAAACGTAAGCGGTTATAGTACAGTGGATTTAAAACTCTATAAATCAATCAAAATAATCGGAATGAAATACAAGATTTATATGGAGATTGAAAATGTTTTTAATGAAAATACACCTAGACGTATTAACCCATATACCGGAAGAGGGTACAACCCGGGAGAAATCATTCCTTACAGCATGATTAATCGTCCCAATCCCAATGATGATCCATCTCGAAATAGAAAACCTCGAACAATAGAGTTAGGACTACAGGTCATATTTTGATGGGAAAAATATTACTGACAATTATATTCATATTTTCCGGTATTCAAGGCCAAAATTTTTTCCCGATTCTTGGAGGACAGAGAGTAGGTACTTCCGTATTTACATTCTTAAAAATCGGTGTTAGTGCCAGAGCAGTCGGGATGGGTGAGGCGGTTGCCGCGCTTCAGCAGGATGCTGCGTCTGTATATTATAATCCGGGAACTATCGCACAATTCAAACAAACGGAGTTTTCTGCTTCACGAATTCAATGGCCTGCGGATATCAATTATGATTATTTTAGTTTAACCCGGAAAATTACGGGTCGCCATTTTGCCGGAATTTCATTTGGTATTTTGCATATTGCACCCATGAGTGAAACAACAGAATATTTACCTCACGGTACAGGAAACTATTTTCAATATCAAGACCGGTTTGTTGCCCTAACGTATGGTGTTCGTATGACCGATCGATTTAGTTTTGGCATTACTTTAAAACAAGTCGAAGAAGATTTGGCGGGGCAAACAATGAATACAGGTATGCTGGACATGGGAACATTTTATTGGACGGGATTTCGTTCATTACGTTTTTCAGCTTCACTCTCCCATTTTGGACCACAGGCTAAACCGGAGGGAATATTTGAGAAACAAATATTAGATAAAGAAAAGGGTGAAGAAACCTTAATCACTACTCCATTTGAATCTTTTTCACCACCAACTGTCTTCCGTGTGGGTGCTGCGATGGATATTTTTGAGAGCAAAAGGCATTCTCTCATTGTTGCTTTGCAATTGAATCACCCTGTTGATAATGCGGAAAATATTTCCACTGGATTAGAATACAATTTTGCTAAAATGTTTTTTATTCGTTCCGGTTACAAAATTAATAAAGAAGAAGAAAATGTATCCTTCGGAGCGGGACTCGTTATTCCCATTGGCGGTATTAAACTCCGGGTGGATTATGCTTATGCAAATTTTAATCATTTATCTGATCCCCAACGGTTATCTATTGGAATAGCATTTTGAAGCAGATAAAACACTTACTCGGCTTAATCATAATTGGCGCATTTTTTGCCTGTGTGGAAAAAATGCAATTGCCTGAATCTCTTGATGACAACTCAGGATTTTCTGCAGGAGACACAACCTATTTACTCATTCAGCCAATTTGGGATGAATCGATGGGTCTTCAATCACCCCTAGAAATTTCTATTGCACAGGATGGCCGGATATTTGTTACGGACACCAGTGCGAATTCTATTTTTGTATTTTCCCAAGACGGTGAAATGTTGTCGGATTTTAATGAGTTACAACACTTAGAACTCAAACCTATTGATGTGGATATTGATCAAAAAATGAATGTTTATTTCATTGATGGCAGTGCAAAAATCTTTGTTTGGAACCAATATATAAATGATATCGGAATCGACGAAATAGCTGTTTCCGGTTCCTTTTATAATGAAGATGCTGGGTCTGTTACTATAGATGCTTTTTCTGAGGAATGGATGATTTATTTGGAGAGCAACAACTGGGCCCTCACCGGTGTAACTTGGGGTACTCGTCAAAATGTGATTGATTCTCTTTTGGCTCCTCATATTTTCTATGATGGCGGCGATCCTATCCATTCATTTAATGATATTTATTATGATTCAGAAATTTCTTCATTTTCAGGTTTATCAGCTACGCGGGATAAAAACAATTTTATTTATGCATTGGACTTTAGACATGACCGCATTATCCGCCTTGATCTCCATAAAACCCATTTCCTCAAATTAATGAGCGGAGAAGAAGTTTGGGTACACAGAGGTGAATTTGAGTCTTCAATTTCTGAATCGGGAACCGGAGCCGGAACGGTTAACAATCCTTTGGGAATTGATGTGGATTACAGTGGGAATATTTACTACGCGCAAAGCGGCGATTTCTTTTCCGTTCATAAAATTCGACCGTTAACAGCCGGGACATATACGACGTATCCATCTGTGTTTCAGCAGGGGACTAATGATATTATGGATCTCTATCGTTTTTCAAATCCAAATGATATTGCTGTGGATAATAAACAATTCGTTTATGTTTCCAATACAGATGAGCAGGAAATTCAGGTATTTAATTCTGAGGGACAATTTTTTCAAAAAGCCGGCATAGAAACAATGACTATAGACACAACTTTCTACGTTGTTAATGGTACAGATACTGTATCAGTGGATACATTTATTACCGTTGAAGAAAAAGGATTTTTGGTAGAACCCCAGGGAATTACAGTCGATAGTAGGGGAATAATATATATTTGTGACACACCAACCGGTCGTATTTTACGCTATAGACTTTCCAATCAATTAGATGAAGATCTGCAACCGGTTCAATAAATATACACTATTATTTTCCTTAGTCACGCTGTTATGGGGGCAAGGGACTGAAACAGCATTCATCAAATATTATAAAACCGATATAGACTTCAAAGCAGATGTTCCTATTCTGGCGACCGAGCGCAGAGGGCAATCTCATCTTGAAGTGACTTTTAACGGGAATAAACAACCGGTTCTAAAGCGGTGGATGAACGACAACCATGATTTACTCAAAGAGGAAATGTTTGTTTATAACAAGTCAAACACTTTGCAGAAACGGCTATTTCTTGATGAAAATCGTAGGACTGAAAAAATAATTCACTATGGAGAAAAAGAGCCTTGGAGTGTTGAATTCAGGAAATATTCAATGCCAAAAAAGGAAGGAAATTATTTTATCGGGCAGCAAACAGAATTTCTGTTAAACAGCAGTAATGAAATTCAAAATATCATTTTTCGGTCAATTAATAATCATGAATATGGTACAATCAACCTCACATATGATCATTTAGGCTTCTTACGAGAAGAAGTCTGGCGGAGACTTCCAAAAGATGAAGTCATACGGAAATTTGTGTATCATTTTGACATTATTAATAATATTCAACAAATATGGGAATATGGTATGGGTGGTCGTGAAATAAGTCATGTTTCATTGGGCATGGCTCCTGAGGACAAATTATACACAACTCCACCGCCGAGGACTGGAAATGTGCTGGATGAAGCTGACATTATTTTACAGGAAGTACAATCAAATCGAATAGTTTCACCAATACCCGCCTTTATTCCGTTTACTGAATGGGATAGAATTATGCTGGTTGACAGTAAAACAATGGATGTTGTTTTTGTTGCGATTGATGAAAACTATCTTTGGTTCTCTCTTCCTAACGAGTCTGATGTTTTAAGTATTTCATTAGACCGGATTTCTTCGGTAACAAGTAAATTGGGAAAACAGATTTACCCATAAATGGGAAATGGATTAGGATTAGAATTACCTGTCCATAGGAACGTAGGCGGGGGATTTGGATTAGGAAGATGGTTCTTTGGAACCAAACATCGCAAATTATCAACCATAAATCCAAAATCATCTTTCAAGAATTATCCTTTAGCCTAACGTTGCAATTTCTTCAAATTTTTGACTAAATTAAAGCATGAAACACATACCACAGGGTTTTCTTTTATTACTATTATTTGGAATTCTTTCAGCTCAGGAGACATATCCACCACCAACGAATCTCGTGACAATTCCAACAGCCGGGACACTGGTTCGCGGGAGTTTCGCCATGAAAATACATGTCCAAAAAAATGGCGGTTTAACCTCAGGGTTGAAAGTCGGACTTACAGATCGATTTCAATTTGGTCTTATGTACGGTGCGAGCAATCTAATTGGCGATGACAGTCTCCGCTGGTACCCGCGTCCGGAAGTGAATTTAAAATACCGACTCATTGATGAAACAACGTCCATGCCCGGTATCTCTCTGGGTATTGACACACAAGGTTTCGGCACTTTTAAAGATGCCGATTCATTGAAACGATATGAAATAAAAGCATTTGGTTTGTTTTTATCCGGCAGTAAAAACTGGACAACACCTTTGGGGAATATGGGAGTCCATGGTGGTATGAATTATAATTTTACTGAGACGCTTGATGGTGATGAAGACCCAAGTATGTTTATGGGATTGGATTTAGAATTCAATCCTGAGCTATCCGTACTCCTTGAATATAATGCTGCTTTAAATGAAAATGATTTAAGAGCCAGGGATATTTCACTCAATCAAGGAGGGTATTTAAATGCGGGAGTACGCTGGACATTTGTTGAACATCTCCATATAGAATTAGATTTTAATAATCTCCTTTTTGATAAAGAGCAGGTTAATTATTTCAACCGAGAATTAAAAATTATTTATATCGAATATTTTTAACGTTAATTATTTAAATCGTAATTAGGTAAAAAATAATGGTACTGTTTTTAAAGTTTACGCTTTAAATAATTACGTTTTATCAAAGATGTCCAAGCTAAAAGAAACGCGACTTTCTACCTCTAAAGTTTATCAAGGGTCCTTTCTTGATGCCAGGCGGGATGAAGTGTCTTTGCCGAATGGGAAAAAATCTATACGTGAATGGATCAATCACCCCGGGGCTGCTTGCATGATCCCTATTTTGCCAGATGGGAAGATAGGACTGATTAAACAGTACCGATATCCGATTCAATCTGAGATGATCGAATTACCTGCCGGGAAACTGGATCCGGGAGAAGATCCGGAAATTTGCGCCAGGAGAGAATTAGAAGAGGAAATCGGATATTCCGCCGGTAAAATAACTTTTATTTGCAATATTCACCCAGCGATTGGTTTCGCCAATGAAAAGATGTGGATTTATTTGGCTGAAGATTTAACCAAAACAAAAACCAATACAGATCATGATGAATTTCTGGAATTAATGCCTACGAATATTGACGAAGCAGTGCGAATGGTTTGGGATGGGAAAATAACTGACGTAAAAACAATCATTGGACTTCTGTGGGCAGAACGATTGTTAAAAAAGAGTTAAACTAAATAAAATATTTATATCTTTTTTTGGTCCTTTTGGAATGTTTATGCACTGTTTGGACTTTGTAAATTACCTATATGAAAATAGGGTTATCCTCTCTTCTTAAAACCAAGGCCCTTGAATTAGGCTTCCAAAAAGTGGGTATTGCAAAAGCTGTTTCAACTCCCGAAGAAAAATCAAATCTTGAAACATGGTTAATCAAAGGACACCATGGAACAATGGAATGGATTGAAAAACGGGAAGAAGAAAGGGGGAACATTTTTAATTATTTCCCGGATGCGAAATCCGTCATTTCGGTGGGAATAAATTATTATTCCGGATATAAGCAAAGCGATATTAAATCAGATTATAAAATCAGTAATTATGCCTGGGGAGATGATTATCATAATATATTGAAATCCGGCTTATTTAAATTATTGAATTGGTTGAGAAATGAAATCCCCGGTATTAAAGGTGTTGTTTGCGTGGACACCTCACCGGTCATGGACAAAATCTGGGCTCAAAAAGCTGGATTGGGATGGCAGGGGAAACATACCAATTTAATTACCCGTAATTTTGGAAGCTGGGTATTCCTTGGAGAATTGATTGTGGATATTGAACTGGAATATGACGATTCATGTATGGATGATCTTTGTGGTTCCTGTACTGCCTGTATTGATGCCTGTCCAACTGAAGCGTTGGGAGAGTATAAAATTGCAGCAGAAAAATGTATATCATATTTAACCATAGAACATCGCAATGAATTGCCAGATGACAGATCAGATCTCTACCAGTGGATATATGGCTGTGATATATGCCAGGAGGTGTGCCCATGGAATCAAAAATTTTCACAAATATCCGGAGAGACATCTTTACAACCACGACACGAAATTATTGAATGGAATAATGAAAATTGGCATCATTTAGATGAAGATAGATTTCGTAAATTATTCAATGGTTCTGCGGTAAAAAGAACCAAATTTTCAGGACTATATAGAAATATTAAAATAAATAAGGAGGTACTATGCCGAGAGTAGGAGTTGTTTTATCAGGATGCGGTTTTAATGATGGTGCAGAAATTCAAGAATCTGTTATTACTATGCTAGAACTGGACAAGGCGGGAGCCGATATGGTTCTGATGGCTCCCAACATTGATCAGATGCATGTCATCAATCATTATACCGGTCAGGAAATGGATGAATACAGAAATGTACTTGTTGAGTCAGCAAGAATTGCCCGGGGGAATATTAAAGATATGGCTGAAGTGTCATCTAATGATGTGGATGCGTTGATTTTTCCGGGAGGTTTCGGCGTTGCAAAAAACCTATGCGATTATGCTATGACCGGCGCCAACTGTTCAATAAATCCGGATGTGTTAAGGTTAGCCAAGGATGTTCATCAAGAAAAAAAACCAATTGGAGTTATTTGTATAGCACCAGCTATGATGGCAAAAATCCTTGGTGAAAATACTGAGTTAACTATCGGTTTTGATGAGCAAACTGCTAATGATATAAATACAATGGGCGCGAAGCACATCAGTTGTCAGGTCGATGAAATTATTATTGACTTAGAAAAGAAAGTCGTTTCAACCCCGGCCTACATGGAAGCGAAAAGCATCAAAGAATCCGCTCAGGGAATTTCAAAGCTGGTTGCTGAAATTCTCCATATGGTTTAAGCAATATGGTCCTAAATAGTGTTTGTCCATAATGTCTCCCTAAAATCCGGGATTACGCTTGCCAAATAAATGCTCATTAACAGTAGTAAACTGGGCATTTTTTGGCTTCGCAAGCCTAGAACTAGAACATTTTGACCTAAAACCTGACTTTATCGACAGACTCTAAATAGGTAATACGTCTTGACATTTTAACCACTTTCAAAATGATTAAAGTTTGTCATATAAGTGAATTACCTGAACAATCAGCGAAGGTGATCATGGTTAACGAAACACCCGTCGCGGTGTTTAATGTCAGCGGTAAAATTTTTGCATGGGATAATCGCTGCCCGCACCGAGGAGCCTCATTAGGAGATGGGTATTTATCAGATAAAACTGTTCAATGCAAATATCATTTATGGGAATTTGATATTGAAAAAAATTGCTCTGTAAATAATGAAGCTATCAAAGTCCAATCATTTGAAGTAGAAATAATTAATGGAGAGATCTTTATAAAAATTTAATCGGATATTTCTAAATTTATTGAGCCTAATCCAACTGATATATCCAATACAATGGTGGGACGATCTCGATCCCAATTTCTTGAAACGTATTTATTTCCTTTTTTTATCAAGCCACCCATTTCAACGGAGGAGAGAAAAGTCTCATTAACGTGAGTAGTAATATTTGCGTTATCAGGAAGTACCAATTCAATATCTCCTAAACCGACATCGACATCGATATCCATATCGTGATTAATAAAACCTGAAAAATCTATTTCAGCTGAACCTAATCCGACTTTGATATTCACCACTTCTGCTCGCAATTGACTGAGGCCGATTCCTTCAAATTCTCCCATCCCTGCTTCGATATTAATTTTTTCACAAATGATAGAATTTTGTGAATCAATATTGAGAGTTGCTTTTCCCATCCCACATTCAATATCTAAACTTTGTATTTCCATACCAGTCAAGTCAATGTCAGTGTCTCCCATTCCAAAGTCCAATTCCATTTCAATAGGCGTTGACAATGGAAACTTATATTCACCTCTATTATGAAATTGATTTGTGTCCCAGTCAAATGAAAATTCATGATCACTGGCAACTGACCTGATTATTAAAAAACCAGATTTTCCCAAGACATCGTAAACAACTTCCGGAGAATCAAAGTAATCGGGATTATATTCTGAAAAACCATTAAATTCATGGGGATAATCAACATTGGGTCCTAGAATAAGTTCTCCCATTTTAAAATCAATTTCAACTTCAAGTTTATCAACTTCATTAATAAAATAATGAAAATAATCGCGGATAATTATTTCTTTTTCATAATTAGGTATCTCTTTCCCGAATATGGAGATTGTAAAAAAGAAGATATATAAAGTTATTTTTTTCATTTTAAAAATTGTAGTTTAATCTAATGGTTGTTTCTAGGTAATCGTTGCCGTCCAATGGTTTGGCAATATTCATCGACCAATTCAAATCATCATCGCTGCCATTCCCAATCCCAATTCCAGCAGATGAAATCCCATAATCAACAATATGTTGCTTATTCAAACGAAATATGTCATCGTTCCATGCATAGCCTCCATCAAAAAATAACTTCAGAAAAAACCACGTATCCGTAAATTTTTCTGTAAATACGAGTTCGCTATTTGCTTGTACCATTTGATCGCCTATTTGATATTTGAATGGAAATGCACTAACAGAGCCCAACCCGCCAACGCCAAATTTTCTAAATTTATGAAGCGTTCCTTCTGAAAACCCCGCCATTATTTGAGATCGAAAAACGATTCCATATGACATTTCCCAATTCATTTTTGTAAATCCTAAAATGCGTTTACGTAAATCAGTTAATTTAACTGTATAAATGGTTGATCTATCATCTGATGTATGATATGCTTCCCCCTGGATGAAGATTGCCAACCCGGTTGAGACGGATGAATAATTTTTGGTTTGAAATGCGATGGTGGTCTGAAAATAATCCATCATATCCAGCAAGCCTATGTTTTGGTTTGATCTCAAAGTGCGTCCCTTTTTAAATAAACTCCACAGGTCGGATGTTACGGCAATCGTATCCGGTTGAACAGATGCGATTAATAATTTTATCTTAATCCGATATAAATCCAGCCCGGTCCCTGCTGTCCATCCCTCTTCATCCCAACGGTCATAGAAATCCTGGCGACCTAAAAGTCCGGCAAACGTATTTTCTGTTTCAGAAAGGCGGTAAAAATCATCCGTTCGGCTCTCTTTAAAAACACTGCCAAAGAAGACAAGATTACTATTAGAGAAAAATGATTTTTCCAATGTAAGTCTACCGGCCGGTTCATCAGAACCAAACCGATAACCAATTGTAAAACTCAGGCGGAAAGATGATTTTCCATCTCCATCCCATTGAGAATTGAGGGGTGTAAACAACAAGCCCTCGTTTCGGTTATATATGATAAAATCTGTTTCAGGGTGGATCCAGCTTTCAGTGGCTCGCAGTGATTTTTCCATAATCCTAAATTCATTACCACCGTTGATATTATCAGCAGGCTCCATCTCTCTATAAACCAACCCCTCTTTCATGTGTGTTTCAATAATTTTACCATGAATCACTGCGTTTTCATCCTTCTGTACAGATCCGCCAATGGCAACGATTGTACCATTTACGACGGAAGTTGATCCCAAAATAATGTTTCCACCCACAATGGTAATTTTTCCATCTACGGTTCCATTCACAAATAAATCACCACCTATGATGCGAATATTATCTCTATTGATTACACCCTCTTCAATTGTGTAGTCATTAAAAAATTTGGTTTCATCAGTGGTAATATTTTGTGAAATATCGGTTTGGGGCAAAAGTAGAGCCGTAGTAAAACCAAGAATAAATACATATTTCATTTTAATCCTCCTCTTCAATGTTTATATCACCTTGTGTAGTTTGTAATTCAATCGGATAGGTACTATCCCCATTCACGAAATGACCATAAATTTCATTCAGATCGGAGGTAATTGAAATGGGGTATTCACTTTCAATTTCATAGCCTGACTTACGTCCAATAATTCTCGCATTGAGTGTGACGGGGAAATCTTTTGGAATGCTCAAATCAATATTTCCCTGACTTGTTATTAAGTCTATATCATGACGACCAAAATTATGATTCCAAATTTTATATATTTCAATATCACCAGCTGATGTTTTAGCCTGAATACTACCGGATAGATTATTCCCCTGAATTGATCCGGCACTTGTAAATATTTCCACGGGTCCGTTTATAGATTCCAATTCAATATCACCGGCAGATGTTTTTCCATAAAAATACCCATTAACATCTTCGACGCTAATGTCACCGCCTGAAGTTTGTAAATGAATGTCTCCCTGAATATCCTGTGCATCAATGTCGCCACCGGAAGTTGTCCCTTCAATAATTTGGCCATGAATATAGGAAAATTCAATATCCCCTCCACTGGTACTAACATCTACATTCCCTATTAAATGGCGGGCAATAATATCCCCTCCGCTGGTTTTTCCGGAAATTTGTCCGTCAGTATATATAATTGATACATCCCCTCCAGAGGTAAATAGATTGACATTTCCTTCGGACTGACGAACTTCAATATCGCCGCCAGATGTTTTTGCTTCAATTTTACCGCTGATTTCATCCAAACTTATGTCACCGCCACTAGTGATGACGTGAGCGACACCTAATGTATTTCTTAGTTTTATATCCCCACCTGTAATCATTGTTTTAATATTGAAATGTGTCGGAAGTGTGATTGTGAAATTATAATGGACACCTTTTTTATGTATTGTATTACCTCTGATTTCAATCATATTTCCATTAGCAGATTTTATTATATGAGAGGTATTTTCTTTATAATATTTTTTTGCCAAGCGTTTCGAACTTGATTTTATTTTTATTTCCTCTTGAATATCAACGGTAAATGTCTCTTCGCCGACAATGTTTATATCACCAAAAATATCCTTAATTATCAGTGTTCGATTCTCCTCACCATTTTCGTCCACCGTGAATTCGTATGAATTAATACCCACAAAAGAATGCTCTGAGTCATAATCAAATGATTCGAAAATCTTTTGCGAAAAGAGCATTGTTGAAATCAGTATAATGGTGGGAAAAATTCGCACTATTTAACCTCAATTACATCCGGTTCAACAGATTCTCTAAACGATTGCAATGTCATGGCTGCTTGAGCTTTGATATAATCATTCTCATCCATGACACTTACTATTTGAAGTACCGGGAGCGATTTTTCCATGGGATGGTCTATAATGATTTCCAACGCATGTTGCCTGACAGCTTCATTTTCATCTTCGAGCAGGATTTTTATACATGCGTCAATAATTAATTCAGAAGATGCATAATTTTTCAAAATTTTAATTGATCGTAATCGGACACCAGGATTTGTATCCGTCAACAAAGCAGATACGAGTACGGATTGCACATCCATTTTTGGAGCTGATTCTTTGAGCAATCTTACTGCTTTCAAACGTTTTCCGGGATTATCATCATTTAGTAAGAGATAAAATAATAGTTGTTTAATATTCTCATCATTTAATTTTCCGCTAATATCCATATCGCTCCCCGTTTCTAAAGCAAAATGGATACGTCCATCTCCGTTTTGAGAATTGACAAGTTTGATGTTTTTTAAATCTTGAGATTGTAACAAGTCAGCAACATTAATTGATCGTTCATTCACGGGTATTGCATTATCAAATATTGATACAGGAACCATTTTGCCTATTACAACAGCAAATATCATATAGGTTATGACCGCCCATGCAGGTTGAGGAGCGGTTAAAAATTTTCTAATTCCCATAATAATGTCAGTGAATGAACGGGATTCATTTTTTTGTTCGACGAGCTGGTCAATTCTGCCCCGCAATTGCAGGCGTTGGCTCTGAAGTCCCTCCTCGCCGGGAGTGAAGGAAAATGCTTTACTTGATGTTTTCAAAACTGATTGATATTCGTTGATCAAATTTTTCAAATCTTTATTAGCAGATATACTTTCTTGAAAGGTTGTCAGCTCCGATCCAGATAATAAACCCGTTATGTATTCGAACGCTTGTTCTTTCAAATGATTAGAGAGTTCTTTAGACATAGCGATAGTCCTTTAATTGTTTTCTCATTTTTTCCATGGCTCTAAATAGGTATTTTTTGACAGTCCCCTCACCGATACCCATAATTGCTGAGACGTCTCTTATTTTCATCCCCTGTAAATATTTTAATATAAATGCAACGCGTTGTTTTTCCGGGAGACCCTCTGCAGCAGATTTAACAGCCTCATTTATTTCAATACTTTTATCAGTATTTGAGGATTCTGAAATATTATCAATTGGATCAAAATCATCAATTGGTTCTTGGGTATACATGCGGGATATTTTTCGTTTCATATTCAATCCGGTATTCACAGTAATTCGATATAGCCACGTATAAAATGAACTCTCAAAGCGAAAGGAAGTAATATTTTTAAATGCTTTTACAAAAGCTTCCTGATACAGGTCTTCTGCATCTTGTTTATTCTTCATTAATTGATAGGCTAATATCATAATTTTCTCGTCATGTATTTCCACAAGTTGGTGAAATGATTGGTAGTCACCATTTTGTGCATTAATGATTAATTGGTTTATCTTGTCCGACACCGTTTTTAAAACTCACATGTGTTATGACATGTAATAGTATGATTTAGTTGTCAATAAATTACGTGAAAAAAAGAAACCCTCAAAAATGAGGGTTTCAAGATAAAAAAATTAAATTTACTTCTTCAAAATCATAAAATAGGTAAATAAAAATTTTATGAAAAATGAAAAATTATGAGTTTGTACAAAAGAATGATTACACACCACACGAGTTACCATTCCACGAGCTATCGCTCACCAGTTACTATTTAAAGTCCGGTTTCAGAAACAGTCTTTTTCACAACATCAAGTGTTTTGCCTAAAGCATCCTTTTCTTCCGGTGTCAATTGAAATTCCAGGATATTTTCTACTCCATTCGATCCAATAACGGTTGGAACTCCAATAAAATAGCCATCAACTCCAAATTCACCTTCACATAGAGAGGCGCAGGGGATGACCCGTTTTTTATCCCTTAAATATGATTCAGCCATTTCAATGGCACACTGGGCAGGCGCATAAAATGCAGACCCATTACCAAATAATTTAACAATTTCTCCACCGGCAACACGTGTCCTGTCCTCAATAGCTTTCAAGCGATCGGCAGAAACTAAGTCTGAAACCGGAACGCCGCCCACGGTTGCCAACCGTGTGATGGGGACCATAGAATCACCATGACCGCCAAGGACCATGCAGGTCACATCTTGAACTGAAAACCCTGTTTCCATGGCAATGAACGTCCTAAATCTTCCGGAGTCCAGGGCTCCGGCCATGCCAACGACCTGATTTTTTGAAAATCCTGATACTTTATAAAATGCATATACCATTGCATCCAAGGGATTGGATATAACAATCACAAAGGAATCAGGGGACTGCTCCTTAATATTTTCAGCAACATCTTTCATGATACCAAGATTGATGCCTAGAAGATCTTCCCTGTCCATTCCGGGTTTTCTCGGGATTCCGGCCGTAATGATAAAAACATCCGTATCTTTCAAATCATTCCAATCAGATGTTCCTTTAATATTAACATCATAGCCATCATGGGGTCTAAGCTGCATTAAATCAAGCGCTTTTCCTCTCACCATTCCCTCTGCTTTTGGAATATCGAAAATGGTAATATCACCCAATTCTTTTTGGGAGGCTAATAGTGCGAGATTTCCTCCAATTTGGCCTCCGCCGATTAATGATATTTTTGGTCTGGACATGAATTACTCCTTTAGACATATTATATAGTAGTGGAAACTACAAGAATTATATCTTAAATAAAAAACCCTCGCAAGGCGAGGGTCAAAAAAATATTCGTTTTTATAGATTAGCTCATAGGAACGACGTTTACAAATTTTTTATCCCGTCCCTTTTTACTAAACTTCACGAGTCCATCAGCTGTGGCAAAAAGCGAATCATCACCGCTGCGTTTTACATTTACTCCAGGGTGGAATTTTGTACCGCGCTGTTTTAAAATAATTCCTCCGGAACGTATAGTTTGTCCATCTGATACTTTAACTCCAAGACGCTTTGCATTTGAATCTCGTCCGTTCCTTGAACTTCCTACACCTTTTTTATGTGCCATAATTACTCTTCCTTAGCAGTTTCTTCTGCTGATTTTTTTACAGTTTTCTTTTTTGCCGCAGATAATTTTATTTTATCAATATGCAGCAATGTATATCCTTGACGATGACCATTTTTTCTTTGGTATCCCTTACGACGTTTTTTCTTAAAAATTAGGATTTTTCTGTCGCGTCCGTGTTCGAGAACTTTAGCCTGTATAGTAGCTCCTTTTATAGTGGGTGTGCCGACATGATCTTTTTTCCCATCATTGGCAAAAAGAATGTGATCAAAGGTCAACATTGATCCAACATCGGATGACTGACTGGCTACCTTCAGACGATCTCCTTCGCTGATACTATATTGTTTACCTGAAATTTCGACGATTGCGTTCATTATTTTATCTCCAAAAGCCGGCGAAGTTAAGAGGATTTCGTCTGATTACCAAGAGCAACTTGGTCTGTGACATTTTTCCTATCTTTTGATCGTAAAAATTTAAATTCATCTCGTTGGACCTCTTGACTTCCCTCAATAGATAAATGCACAAAATTTTGCCACATTAATCCCCGTAATATTTTTTTCTTATCATTTTTAATATACCCAGCCAGTTCCGGATGAAGTATTAAAATGAGTCTTAAATCTCGATGTTTGCTTTTGTAACGTCTTAACCAATGGTCAATTCGTGTAATGAGGGTTTCTTTAGAAATAATTCGACCGGAACCATGACATGTTGGACAATCTTCACTCATGGAATCGATCAAACTTAGACGAATGCGCTGTCGAGTCATTTCGAGTAAACCAAAATCACTGATAGGTGAAACGGCTACCTTAGCCCGATCTTTTTTTAATTCTTTCCGCAATTCATAATAAACTTTTCGTTGGTTTGATTCCAAACGCATATCAATAAAATCAATCACAATTAACCCGGATAAGTCTCTTAATCTTAACTGCCTTGCGACCTCTCTGGCTGCCTCAAGATTTATTTTAAGAGAATTTGCTTCATGTTCCTTTTTCCCGATAAATCGTCCGCTGTTTACGTCAACAACAACCATAGCTTCCGTTTTTTCAATAATTAAATAGGCGCCGCTTTTTAGCCATACTTTTGGTCTGAGGAGTTTAGCCAACTCATCTTCAATTCCCATCGCTTCAAATAATGGTGATTTTAATCGATAATAATCCAATCTATTTGCCATATTTGAAGAAACGTCTTCCAAATATCGAGATGTTTTACGGTAGAGTTTTTTCGAATCAATTACAATTTTTTCAACATCCGATGTCAAGAGATCGCGAATGACGCTCGAGGCTGTTTCAAGGTCTTCGTATATTAACGTCGGGGAGTCTGTTTTATTTGCTTTTGATTCCAGTCGTTTCCATGTGGATTTCAACTGATCAAAATCATTTTTTAATGCCTCTTCGCTTTTTCCTTCAGCAACCGTACGGACAATTACACCAAAACCGTCCTGCTTAAATGAATGGACTATCTTTTTTAGTCGACGACGTTCATATTTATCCCAAACTTTTTTTGATATTCCTATATAGTTTGCATCTGGAACTAAAACCAATAATCTCCCGGGAATTGCTACTCCGGTGGTGACCCTTGGACCTTTGCCTGCGAATGGTTCCTTGATGACTTGGACATATATTTCCTGCCCTGACTGAAGATCGACAGAAATATTATCACTGCTTTTTCGATAATTTTTTTGGGATCCATTTTGATAATCTTCGTCTTCGATAAGATAATCGCTATTTTCTATTTCAGAGAAAGGTAAAAAAGCATTAATCTCGTAATCAATATCAACAAACGCTGCCTGCATTCCAGGTAAAACATTTTCAACTTTACCTTTATAGATATTGCCAACCATACGTTGTTTATCGTGCTTTTCTATATACACTTCTACAAGCTGGCCGTCTTCAAGAATAGCAATGCGCGTTTCACCCATGCTTTCATTTATATATATTTCTTTTTTCATAACCTGTACCTACAAACATTCATCGTAATCGTTACTTTAATTATATGCAACAGAACTCGCCTCGAGAATGAGATCGATTCTTTGCTATGTTTGGTCGGAAGGAGGGGAGGAGGGAAAAAAGTGGTAAAATCTTGTTATTGTATCACTAAAAAAATGTGTAAAAAATTGTTAAATCAGCCTACGCTTCTTCCAAACCGCCCCGGAAATTACCTGTAATTACCTGCTCACATCAAGATAATTTACATTACAGCGAATTCTTGATTAATGTTAACAAAATACTGTATAATTAGCCGTCGTGATTTGAGCCCTATTGCTGCGACAATAAATAATGATGCTAAAAAGGAGATTCACCCCGGCAAGCATCGGGGTTTTTTATTATGCAGAAAATAAAAGAAATATTAAAAAACCAAATATTAATTCTGGATGGCGCCATGGGAACCATGGTCCAATCTTATCAATTAACTGAATCAGATTTCCTGGGAGATCGATTTAAGGATCACTCCCTGGATTTAAAGGGCAATAATGATATTTTATGCATTACTCAACCGACCGTGGTGAG